>JAKLEG010000443.1 GCA_022703175.1 Myxococcota bacterium
TTTCGTCCCGTCGACCGTGGTTAATGACGCGGGGCGCATCGGCAGGGGCCAAGGGCGCCTCAAGCAGGCCGTCCGCGGGGTTGGCATACCAGGGCTGACAGCTGGGGCCTTCAGGCCAGGGGAGCGTCGTGCCGACACGAGCGTCCGCCACGGCTACATTGGGCACCGGGCGCACGCCGCCGATGCAGCTAAGGGTGGCTGTGGCCGCAAGCCAGAGCGCATCTCGCCCCAGGCGGCTCACCGATTTGGACTCCAAGATCGATGTCGGTGGCGGGACCGTGGGTCTGGCTTTTGGACGACGAACTGCATACCGCGGTTTTCGCGCGTTCCCCAGTACTCGGCAACTTCTTGGCTTGGGATATTGGGGCGAGCGTCGTGGTGCCGGCTGGGTGCGGGTCCCTCGCGTGGAGAGGGGGGAACCCGTCAGCGGCCCGCCGGCACCCGAATGCGGGCTAGATAACCTTGATTTTACGAGGCTTTTGGGACTCCGCCTTGGGGAGCGTTAAGCGCAGCACGCCGTTTTCCAGCTTGGCGGCGATCTTTTCGGTGTCGATCCGATCGCCCAAGTTGAAGCGCCGCTCATAGCCGCCTACCTGGTACTCCCGATACAACGGTTGCCAGTTGCCGGGCAGCGGTGCCACGGTTGCAGAAAGCGATAAGACGCCCTCGCGCACGTCGATGACCACGTCGTCGCGTTTGACGCCGGGGAGATCGGCGTACAGCGTGATCGCCTCAGGGTCCTCGATGATGTCCACCTGCGGCGTGTACATGATGCCTTGCCGGGTGGGCTCACCGGCCGTGGGCTCGATGGCCCGTTTCTCACTGACTTCCATGCCTTGGTTTTCTTTGCTGGTCATGATCGTTCTCCTTACGCCGACTTCACGGTGATTTTGCGACGCTTGGCTTCTTCGGCATACGGCAGCTGCAACTCCAGCACGCCGCTGTCACAATTGGCCACCACCTTGCTGCTGTCGACAGGCTTCGGCAGGGTCAAGGAGCGCCGGAATTCGCCAGCTTCACGCTCGCGACGATGGTACGAGGCCTTGGGACCCGCTTCGGCCACGGTGCGTTCGCCACGCAAGGTCAACGTGTCGCCCGTGGCTTCGATCTCCAGGCTCTTCGGGTCGACTCCCGGGACCTCAGCGCGCACCACGAAAGCCTCGCCGTTGTCGTAGATGTTGAGCGGCGGATAGACCTCGGGGCGGAACGTCGCGAAGTCGTTACCGGTCCACGGGCGAAAGGCGCCCATCAGGCTCGCCACTTCGCGTTGCATCCGGTCTAATTGTGAAAACAAATCGGTGCCTTCACGCCAACGAATGAGTGCCATGAGTTTGCCTCCTTTTAACGGTTCACAAGCACCGAGATAGGGGCCGCTCTGAGGGTGTCAAGTCGACTAGTTGGGTAGGCCGCTCAATTCGACGAGGTCGGTGCTGGCGTTCTTGCGGAGCACGCCATACAGGCGCAGGTCGGTGCCTGGAATGGGGCTTAGCTCGAAGACGGCCGTTGTGTCGGCAACGAGGGGCAATTGGAGGTTGCGCTGCAGGTCCAGCAATTCGGCTCCGCCTTGGTTTGAGGCACCTACCAAACGCCGCCCGCCTGGCAAGAACTGCCACCGATCGAGGTGCGTTACGACGAGCGGCGTGACCACCTGTTTGTGCAGGTCGATCAGGGTGAGCAGGCGCGCGGCAGGGTTACCTTCCTCAGCCACCAAGAGCCTGGCGTCGTTGTCGTCGGCCAACAGCAGCCCCACGCGATCCAGCGGATGTAGTGGTTCCCGGTGGGGCAGGTCCACACAACCGAGGCCCATGCTTTGAGCGGTCGGGTTGAGGGTGCGAAAACAAGCGTAGTTATCGCCGACCAAACGGGCATCGAACAGCGGCGACGCTCCCGCAACGGCGATGAGCTCTACGGTGAGTGGCTCAAGCCCCACGCGATACAGGTTGCGAGCGCCAGCGCGTGGCTGCATTGGCTCTCGGGGTTCGGCCACGAGCCAAGTTCGGCCGCTTTGGCTGAGGTGAATGGGACCGCAAGGGATGGCTAACAGCGGAGTGAGAGCTCCCGGGTCGGCCAGTGACAGGCGCCACAACTGGCAACTCTTCGCGACCAGCAGCGTTTGCGGGCTCACAAACGCAAGGGCATCGAACGGGCCGTCGTAGCTGGCCACGACGGTGCCGGTGGGCAGCGCGATGATCCACAGTCGGGCATCCTCATCCAGCACCGCAACATGCGCTGACTGCGGCGCAAACGCGACCGCGCGTAGGTAGCTGGCTGCCAACCGGATGCGCTCCGTTTTTGGGATGCCGATGAGGCGGGAGCCGCGTTGCTGGTTATGGACCAAGATTTGGCTGCCATCAGGGGCGACGCTGACGCTCGCGGCGTCACGCGCTGTGAGGCTTAGCGTGATGGGGACGCGGGTCGGACGCAGGGGTTTGGCTGCTTCCACGGCGAAGGTGGGCAGCAAACCGAGATCATCGGCTGCGAGCGCCTCGGTGGGACCAAGCGGGGTGCCGGCGCAGATCCACGCTGCGAGGCAAATGGCGCCATGGGATGCGATGCTGAACAAACTGGCTCTCCTTCGGCTGCCGTCTGTTTGCCGAAAACTCGCGTGTTAAGCAATCGCCACAGGTGTGTGCACGCTCATCAAGCTGTGCTATGCCGGTCATTGACAATGGTTTCGCAGAGCGACATCAACCCGCTCGCCACAGTCATGGTGGTGGACGATGACCCCGCCATTCGGATGTTGGTGAGTCGGCGGTTGGAACATGCTGGCTACACCGCAGTGGCCGCCGACAGCGGCGAGAACGCGCTGGAATTGCTGCAAAAGCGCAACGTCGATTTGATGGTGCTGGACGTGATGATGCCTGGGCTGGATGGCTACCAGGTTCTAGAACACGTGCGGGCGCGCCACTCCCAGACAGCTCTGCCGGTGATCATGCTCACGGCCCGCGACAAGGGCGAAGACGTGATCCGTGCGTTGCGCCTGGGAGCCAACGACTACGCATTAAAACCTGTGGATTTTCAGTCACTTCTGAAACGCATGGAAGTGCACCTGTCATTGCGAGGAGATCGCGGCAGCACGCTGGGCAACTATCTAATTCAGCATCGGGTGGGCGCGGGCGGGATGGGCGTGGTTTACGCGGCGGTGGATCGCCGGGACAATCGCGCGCTCGCGCTCAAGGTGTTACCGCGTTCGCTGACGCTCGATGATTCCTACGTGCGGCGGTTTTTACGCGAGGCGGCGTTGGCCGAGCGGCTGGATCACCCCAACGTGGTGCGGGTGCTCGATGCCGGGCGTTTCGACGAGACCTATTTCATTGCGATGGAGCTCGTGGACGGCCAGAATTTGGCAGAGATCGTCGATAAGGGCCCGTTGTCGGTAAAGCAGGCCCTGGGGATCGCCCGGCAAGTGGCGGCGGGGCTGTTGGCGCTGAAAGAGGCTGGCATTTTGCATCGGGACATCAAACCCGAAAACGTGCTGGTCTCGAAGAGCGGGGTAGCCAAAATCACCGACTTTGGCATTGCGCGTGAGGCGATGAGCGTCGGGCGGATGACCGAGATTGGCGTTGGCGTAGGCAGCGTGCTGTATGCAAGTCCCGAGCAGATGAGCGGCGTCGGGGACTATCGTAGCGATTTGTACTCGATGGGCTGCACGCTGTTTTACATGCTTACGGGCAGCGATCCGTTTCCATCCAACAAGCCGGTGGAATGGATTGTGGATCACAAGCTGAACCGCCCGCCAAAAATCACTGACGTGAACGCGGCGTTACCGGTCCCAGTGGCGGAGTTTGTGGCGCGCTTGATGGCGGCGAAGCCGGAGAAGCGGGTGCAAAGCTACGAAGAGGTGGATCGGTTGCTTAAGCAACTGCTCGTACACCCGGCCGTTACCCGCGGTTTTAGTCCGAGGCGTTGGCTACGCTGGACCCTGGCGGTCGGCGCGGCCCTGCTCGCGGCCGGCCTTGTTTTCCAACTTGCGCGGTACGGTTAGGCGGCGAAGCTTCGGGTTATGCGGCGGGCTTGTCGGTGCTGGCTTGATAGGTGGCCGAGCCGAAACCCAGAATCGGGCAGAACACCCAGGGCAGCCAGAAGATACCCATCGAGAATTTCACGCTCTTGCCGTACACCGAGGCCAATGCTTTTGCGAGGTGCGTCCACGGAACGGCCGTGAACGGCAGGAACAAGAACGGAATCCACGTGTAACCAGCCAATGCGGGAACCGCCTTGACCACAAACGGGAAGCTCCAAAGGGCGGCGAAAAAGCTGCTCAATGGCAACCACCACCAGGTTGGCTTGCGGCACACCTGCAGCATTACGACGAACTGGTAGAACGGGATAAGCGCGGGCCAACCTGGCTTGCCGGCTTTGGTGAAAATCCGCCACCAGGAGGCGATAAGCACCACCATGATCACCAATGAAACAAGGCCAACCGCGGCCTGCATGGCACCGCCGCTGGCAACAGCTGTTGCCGTCGTCTCGGGTTGCATAGAGTTCTCCTGTTCGTGTGTGTGCGCGTCGCCGCGCCGAAGGGGGCTGTGTATCGAGAAACGCGCAGCGAGACAACCGCGACTTATTTGTTGGAGGTGTGGCTCGCAGTGATTGACTCGTCGTAGGTGGCCATCTAGTTTGCGGGTTCAGGGGGATGCTGACCTCTATCAAACACTCAACCGTAGTCTCCTAAACTCAGCTCCTTGGAGGATCTCCGCACATGCAACAACTAAGTGTTGGACTCATCATCAAGCAAGCGTTAGCGATTGGTTTGAAGAATGCTCCGTCGTTGCTCGGGGCCTTCGTGCTCTGGGTTCTGACCATCTGGATTCCGTATTTGAATGTTGGCACCACGATTGGTTTGTTCGGCATGGCCGCAAAAATGGGCCGCGGCGAGGTCGTTTCGCCGACCGCCATTTTTGCAAAAGAGTACCGCAAGCAGATGGGTGAGTTCTTCTTGGTGATGGCATTCGTGATGATCGGCGTGTACGCCGGCATGGTGTTCGTCATCATTCCGGGGATCGTAATCGGTTTGGCCTGGTCGCTGGCGCCGTTGCTCGTGTTGGACAAGGGGCGCAACCCCACCGCAGCTCTACAGGAGAGCAACGACCTCACCTACGGCAAGAAGTGGACAATCCTTTTCGGGAATCTCGTGGTGTCCATGATCTTCGTCGTCGCAATTGCCATCTTTGGTGTCATTGGTGCCAAGGTTCACCCCGCCATCGGCGGCCTAATCACCGTCGTGTTGACCTTC
>JAKLEG010000444.1 GCA_022703175.1 Myxococcota bacterium
CCCTTTACAAATCTGATCTACGACGAACGGGAACTCTCGTGATGCGGTAACCGGTATGACATGCACGTCGCGTTCTTTGCGAAACCAGGTGCGTTGCCTGCGCGCATAGGCCCAGGTGCTCAAGACAATCCGCTCGGCTAACCCCGTTTCCGCGGCGTGACCCGTCACGACATCGACGGCCTCTTTATAACCAACCGAACGCATCGGCCGCGAGTCGGCGGCGACGCCCGCCGCCAAGAGTGTACTCACTTCGTCAAGTAACCCGTGGGCCAGCATGCCTTGCGTGCGTTCGACAATGCGCTGCCGCAACGCGTCTGGGGGCCAATCCAAGAACCACACCTGCAGCGGCACGCGCTCAGCGGCAAAACCGTGGCGCGCCCGAAGTGCGCTCGCCGGCTCTCCCGCCAACAGGCAAATCTCCAACGCCCGTAACACGCGCACTGGGTTTTGCCGATCGATGGTTTGTGCCGTCTCCGGATCGAGTGTCAGGAGACGCTGAAACAAACATCCGGGCGTTGTTCGCTCGTCTTGCTCCAATTGCGCCCGCAACACCGGGTCGGCCGAAGGCGCCTCCGCCAATCCCCAACGCAGGGTCCGGAGGTACAACCCTGTCCCACCGCACACAATTGCCACGCGTTGACGGAGCGTGATTTCGGCCAGGGCCGCGTTGGCCAATTCACCGTAGCGTTGGGCATCAAACGCCTCGTCAAACCGGGCAACATCAAGCAGGTGGTGCGGCACCCGTTGGCGTTCGGCCGCCGATGGCTTGGCGCAACCGATCTGGAAATCCCGATAGACTTGCACCGAATCGCAGCTAACAATTTCGCCGCCTAGCCGCGCCGCCAACGCCAACGCGACCTCACTCTTGCCCGAGGCGGTAGGGCCGACGATGGCTGGAAACCGTTGTTGCGCCGATACCATGGCGTCGCATCTTCTCAAAAAGCAGCCATCAGGGAAACCAGAGCAGCGCTTTACATGGCGATTTGTCGCGTGTTAGCAAGCGAGCACTTTTGTTAACGAAAGTGGGTGTTATGGACGAGCTCAAACATCGGTTGAAGCAGGTCATCATCAACGAATTGCACCTGGAGGGCGTTACCGCGGAGAGCATCGTTGATAGCGCGCCGCTGTTTGGCACCGGACTCGGTCTGGATTCGCTAGACGCGCTGCAGCTCGCGGTCGCAGTGGAAGAGCACTTCGGCGTCCGTATCGGCGACGAGACCGAAGGCAAGAAGGCCTTCGCTTCGATTGACGCATTGGCGGCCCACATCACCGCCAAGAAAGGCGCTGGCGCGGCTGCGACGGCGTAGCGCCCGCTCCCGGCTTGGCACCGTGCATATCGAAGGACTCATCCCCCATCGACCACCCTTCCGTTTTGTGGACGAGGTCCTGCACGTAGGGGCGGATGCGGGTGACTTCGCCCTACACCTTGGTGACGTAGACGCCCGTGCGCCCACAGGTATGTTGTCACCGTTGTTGCTGTTGGAGGCATTGACCCAGGCGGCCGCAGCCTTTCGCGGTCAACAGCGCTCTGGACAGGAACAGTCGGGCTATCTTGTGGAGATCGTGGACGCGCGGTTTCAGGGCGGCCTTCCGGTTGGACACACGGCCATTCTCTCCATTCGTGAAACCCATGTGCTGGGAACGCTGGTGCGTTTTACCGGATACGCCTCGGCGGGCGATGTCAGGTTGGTAGCGGCGACCTTTACCGTAGCCGCGAAGGAGTAGCCTGTGAGCGATGTGGTTATCACCGGCATCGGCCTTGTCTGCTCGCTAGGACAATCGCGCACCGAGGTCCTGACCGGCCTGAAGACCGGTCGGCGACCGTTTGGCCCAGTTCGTCGCTTTGACGCCTCGACCTTCAAGGTCAACTTAGCCGCTGAGGCGCCTGAGCTGGATGTGGCCGGACGTTTCGGTGCGCGTGTACCCAAACACACCTCTCGCACCGATCAACTCGCGATGTGGGCAGCGGCAGATGCGCTGGCCCACGCGGACCTCAAGCCGGAAGAACTGTTGACAGCAGGCCTCTTTGTAGGTGCATCCAGTGGCGGCATGTTGGCTCTAGAAGCCCGCCATCCCGATGCTGCGGGGGCAGGACTCTACGACTTCTGGAGCTATCCAATCTGGGCCACGGCGCGTTGTCTGGCACAACGGTTCCAGATCCGTGGTCCGCGAGCCACCTACATGACAGCCTGCTCATCGTCAGCCCATGCCCTCGGCATCGCGATGCAGCGTGTGCGCTCAGGAGAACTGCCGTTGGCCATCGCTGGCGGTGCCGAGTCGGTATGCCGATTGACCTTGGCGGGCTTTGGCTCGCTCGGCGTTCTGGATCCCAATGGCACCCGCCCTTTCGACGTGACGCGCCAAGGGATTACCCTGGGAGAAGGCGCAGCATTTTTTGTATTGGAAAGGCGCGACCGAGCGTTGGCGCGCAACGTCGAGCCCTTGGCTGTGCTGGCTGGCTACGGCGCCACTGCTGAAGCTCATCACATGGTGCACCCACGCGACGATGGCAGCGGTGCCCTCATGACGATGCAGCGCGCACTTGCCGATGCCCATCTTGATGCGAGCGCCATCGACTACATTAACGCTCATGGCACCGGCACCTTGCCGAATGACGCCATGGAGGCACGCGCAATCGTCACGCTCGCCGCGGGCCGACCCATGCGCGTCTCCTCCTCCAAGTCGATGCTCGGTCACACCCTCGGCGCAGCCGGGGCGCTTGAGGCGGCTGTTTCAGTGCTCGCCATGCACGCTGGTTTCACCCCTGGCAATGCCGGCGTGCAGCAGGCGACTGCGGAGTTGGCGGGTGTCAATTTGCTCACCGAATCGACGGGCCCGGCTCCCTTAGGGATCCTATCGTCGTCGTACGCGTTTGGTGGTAACAACGCCGCGCTGGCGTTGATGCCAGCAAGCTACCACGGCGTTCACAAGGCCCCTGCTCGCCACGCAGTTTTCATCACAGGGGCGGCTGTCGCCGGACCTTCAGGAACGGCATTTACGCCCGACAGCATTGCCGCGCTTGCGCAACAGACGCCGACACACGGTGGCTTGGCGGGGCTGGACCCCGGCGAGATTCTCGGGCGTGCAACAATTCGACGCATGGACCCGCTCTCGGCAGGCGTGACGGCTTTGGCGAAGCGCGCGCTGCAATCGGCAGACCTCACAAACACTCAGGAGGAGCTGGGCCTGATGTTCGGCACGGCGTTTGGCGCGCTGGACCAAACCGTGGCGTTTACCGAACGCCTCGCCAACAAAGGCGCGCATCTGGTGAACCCGATGGAGTTTCCGAACCTGGTACACAACGCCCCCGCCGGGCAAGCAGGCATCCTACTGGGTGCGCGTGGTCCGAGCGTTACCGCGTGCCAAGAGGAGCTTGCTGGCGACGAAGCCGTGCGCCTGGCGATTGAAGCAGTCGCGTGCGGTCTGGGACGTCGACTCCTGGCGGGGGGCGGCGACCTTGCGTCGCACTGGCTCGACCGTGGCTACGCCCTGGTCGACCGCCTGTTACAAAACACCTCGACCCATGATTCGGTGTTGGCCATGATTCTCCTGGAGAGCGACGTCGGCCTACAGGAGCGCGGCATCGACGCGTGGGCCAAGGTCCTAGCCAAGGGCAGTGCCGGAGGCTGGTCGGGAGTCTGTGGCGCCATCGGTTTGCTCCAAGAACAACTCGCTACGACCAAGACGCCGCAACCAACGCTCGACCTCTGGTGCCGCAACAGTCACAACACGCTGACGTCGATTCACGAGACGCGGGCCCTCACGCTTCCTTGGTTGCATCAAGTCGCGACCCTGCAGGTGCGGACGTGCTTTGGTAATGCCTTGGGCGCAGGCCCAACCGCGCTTGCCGTGGCCGCCGCCAACATTAAACGGGGCACGGCCCGCCACGTCCTGGTGACCTCGGTGACAAGCGATGGTTGCGCGGAGGCGTTCTTGTTGGGACCTGCAGCATGAAACGTATCTGTTCAACCCTTGGCATGACCGCGTTGTGGTGCGCCTGCCTAAGCGCAAGCCTTTGGGTGGCGATCGAGCTCTTGGCCACTTTTGCTCCGCCAACCGCGCCCACCGAGCTACATGGCGCCGGTTTTACGATGCTTCGGGACAGCCAGCGGCTCTTGCACCTGACCGGTGAGCCCTACGCGCTCGGCGTTTACAACGCCAAGTTGACCGTGCCGTTAATGCGTGCCCAGGAAGATACCCTGCTCGACTTGCTCTTTGGTTTTGCCCATGGCCCCGCCCGGGCAATGGCCATTCGCCAATTGTCGCTGTTCTACTTGATGGGCCTGGATCGACATTTGACGGAGGCAGAGCGCCTGGAAATATTGGGGCTTGCTCAAGGCGCGCCCGACCCCTTCCCGGATTTGGGGCCACGTTACACCCGCCTGTCCGCCTATCACGCCATTCATGAACTCTCCCAACGCTACGCCACCGACATGCCGCGTCTGGCTTGCTCGCTGTTGGCCTTGGGGGCAGACGCCACTGCCGATGGCCATGCATGGCTGGCGCGTAACTTCGATTTTGAAGGAGGCGAGGTCTTCGATCGCGACAAGTTGGTTTTGGCGGTGCAGCCTTCGACAGGTTTCGGCTTTGTTTCAGTGGCCTGGGCAGGTATGGCGGGTGTCGTCTCGGGCATTAACGAGCACGGACTCGTGGTGACCATTAATGCGGGTGCCTCACACGAATACCGCCGCGTCGGCGCGCCCACCACGCTGCTCGTCCGACGTGCTCTGGAGCAGGCTCGCACCATCGACGAGGCCGTGGCCGTCATGACGTCGGCGCCCCGTTTTGTGACCGACATTATGGGGTTGGCCGACGCGACTGGACGGGTGGCCGTGCTCGAACTGCTGCCCGAAAGCTACGCTGTGCGCACCGGCTCGCGCTTGGGTGCGGCGAACCATCTGTTGGCACCCAACCTCACTAACGACAGCGTGAATTTGGCCCAAAAGCAGCACACCACCACCGTGGCGCGGCAGGCACGGCTCGACCAGCTTCTCGAAAGTCAGCCCAGCGGTTGGACGATCGAACGGTTGTTGGCCGCGCTGCGCGACCGCGCTCAAGCCACGGGCAAGCTGCTACCACTTGGCCACCGCCATGCGCTGGACGCGTTGATTGCCACACACTCAGTGTTGTTTGATGCCACGGCAAAACGAATTTATGTCTCTGAAGGTCCCCATACGCTGGGGGCCTACCTGGGTTACGACGTCGTCAAACTTATACACGCCC
>JAKLEG010000445.1 GCA_022703175.1 Myxococcota bacterium
GTTGGTTGATGCTCTTGGGTCAGGCGCGTGAGGCGAATAGCGAGCTGGAGGATGCGATCGAGGCGTATGAAGGCGTGCGGGGGCGCTGGGTCGAAGATGTCACGCCAACGCTCGTGCGTCTGTACGAAAAAGAGGGCGAGTGGCGTAAGTTGGTGGCGCTTTATGAGCGGCGGGTCACGACCACGCGCGATGTGTACGACCGAGCCGACATGTATCATCGGATGGGAGTGCTGTGGCAGCACCACCTCGTGGACGAGGAACGAGCTGGAGATAGCTATTCGCTCGCGCTCAAATCCAACCCCGACCACGTCGAGGCGCAGTTGGCCTATGGCCTGTTGCTCTACAACCGCAACCAGTTTGATCTGGCGCTGCCATTGTTAGCTCGTCGCATCGACGTGCACGATACGAGCACGCCGACGACGCAGTTGGTGGCGCTCAGCGAGTGCTATCGGCAAACACAGAGCTTTGAGCGGGCTCTAGAGGTTACTGCCGAGGTGTTGCGTCGTGAGCCTACGCGTCATGAACTGATCGCCACCCGTGCCGAGATGCAGGAGGCATTGGTGCGTCCGACCGAGGCGGCAGCCGAGTGGCGTCGCTACTTGGAGGCATTGGGGCCGGGCGGTGAGTCGTTCCTGGTGGTGCAGACACGCCGACGTCTAGCGGCCTTGGCGCGAGCGCAAAACAACCTTCAGGAGGCGGTCACGGAGCTGACCGAGGCGTATCGATTGGCTCCCGAGAACGTCGATTTGATTGTCGAGCTGCGAGGTCTGTGCGAAGGCACCGGGCGTTGGCAAGAGGCCGTTGAACTGCGGGTGCGCGAAGCCTCGGCGGCCGAAGAGCCGGAGTCTCGGGCCGCGCACTACAAGACGGCCGCAGGCCTGTTGCTCACCCGTTTGAACGATGCTGCACGGGCCGCCGTCATGATGGAACGCGCCTCAGAGGCGTGTCCCAATGATGTGGCTCTCTTGAAGAGCTTGTTGTCGCTGTACGAAGAACAAGGTGACAAGCGCAAGTTCCTGGTGATGGGCGAGCGGATTTTGGCCAATACCGGTGGTGACGGGTTGGACGCTGCCTTCTTCGTGAAGCTGGCACGCGCCTATCTGGAAGCAGCCGAGGATGCGGAGCGTGCCAAGGAGTTTTACGCGAAAGCCTTGGAACGTGCGCCGGACGACGATGCTATTTTGGAGGATTTTGGAGCCTTTGCGCGGGCCCAAGGCGACTGGGCGCTGTTCGTCGAGATCGAAGAGAAGATCATCGCGCGCTTGGATGACGACCGGGATCGCACCAGTCGACTACGGGAGTTGGCCGAGGTCTGCTTGAAGGAGCTGCGCAGCCTCGATGAAGCCACGCGCATCTTGAATGTGGCTCTTGGGATTGCGCCGCACGACCGTGAGCTGTTGCGCACGTTGGCTAATACTTATGCGTTGGACGCGAAGTCGTATGGCCAAGCGGCAGAGACCTATCGACGCCTGCTCGAAGAAGATCCGTTAGATGCTTCGACCTTGCGGATTTTGGCGCGTCTGTATGGCCAAATGGGTGAGAACGACCGGGCTTATGGGTTGTATGCCGGGCTATTGGCGTTGTCTCCCACCGATGAAGAGGCGCGTCGCTTTGTTACCGCATGTCGTCCAGCGGTGCCTGCAGGGCCACAGCGGCCGCTCAACGACAATGATCGCGTGCAGGGGTTGATTCACCCCGAGCAAGGCGGGGCGGTGGAGGAGCTCTTCGCGCCGCTGGCACGCTTTGCGGAGTTGACGCATCCGACGACTCTTACGGCCCTGGGCATCACCGAGCGCGATCGTCTTCCGGCCGCGGAAGCCACGGCTCAGTGGCTCAAGCGGGTGCTGGAACCTATGGGAGTGGGGCAAGCCGCGTTGTTTGTTCGCAAGGGCGGCGGCTTTGAGGCCCGCGCCGAACTGCTAGGCGCTCCGACCATCGTCCTTGGTGAAGCGCTGATGGTTCAAGGCAACGAGCGGCAGAAGGCCTTCATGGTGGCGCGTGCGGGCGAGCTGTTCCGCACCGGCCACACGTTGGTCGAGCGCCTTAGCTCACCGGAACTGACGGCGTTGGTGGGAGCGCTTTGTTTGGCGGTGAAGCCCGACAGCAACCCACCGGGGGGGCATGAACAGACGCCCTTGTGGGCCAATACGGTAGCGGCGCCAATGACCGAGAGCATTCGGACGTCGTTGGCATCGCGGGCGCAGGCCTACCTTGAGGCGGCGGCGAGCGTGGACTTTGGACGTTGGAAGTGGGGATCGGTGCTCACTGCCACACGCGTGGCTCTTCTTGTTGCCTGTGACGTGGAAGACGCGATTGGCGCGTTGCTGAAGAGCCGCGGTGTAGACGACCTAGGCGACGACCAGCGAATCGCCGTGGTGCGAGAGTTGCCGGATGCGCTGGATCTGATGCGGTTTGCTACCAGCGAAACCTATTTCAAGATGCGGCAATCGTTGGGCCTTGCGCTACGTCGTTCAAAGTAAACACCACGTTCTGCGAGTTTCTAGGCTCATGGCAGTAGCTGTAGCAGTTCGGGGGGGGCTGCCCTGTTGTGGGGGCCGAGGGCCGTTGATTCAATGCTGAGACAGACACTCCGTGCAGACCTGTTGTTGCTCTGCACCGCCGTGGTCTGGGGTTTTGCCTTTGTGGCGCAACGCCTCGGGATGGCGCACGTCGGACCGTTCACCTTCAATGGCGTACGTTTCCTGTTGGGTGCGGTCGTCTTGGTTCCACTCATCCTGATCTTGCGCCGGCGTGAACGCGCGGCAGGCGTGTGCGACCGCGATGTGCCTCTGGGCAGCAGTCTGTGGCTTGGCACGGTGCTGTTTGCGGGAGCCTCATTGCAACAGCTTGGGATGGTGGAGACCAGCTCTGGAAAAGCGGGATTTATCACCGGTTTGTACGTGGTGTTGGTGCCTGTCTTTGGGCTGTTGCTGCGGCAGCGACCTGGGGTGGGTACTTGGCTCGGCACGGCGCTGGCGGCTGGCGGGCTCTATTTCCTGTCAATTTCCGGTGTGCTCCGGGTTGCGACGGGGGATCTCTTGGTGTTGTTGGGGGCCGGATTTTGGGCCGTGCACGTGCTGTGGGTGGGACACCTGACAAATCGAGTTAGCGCCTCTGAGGCCGTGCGGCTCGCCAGTGTGCAGTTCTCGGTGTGCGGCGTGGCAAGCCTTTTAGTCGCGGCGGTCGTGGAGACTCCTACTTGGCACGGTCTACAGGCAGCCACCGGCGCCATCCTCTATGGCGGCCTGATCTCCGTTGGGGTCGGTTATACGTTCCAGGTGTTGGCCCAACGCGATGCCAAACCTGCGCATGCCGCCATTCTGTTGAGCTTCGAAGCCGTCTTTGCCTCCTTCGGTGGTTTTTGGTTGTTGCAGGAGCATCTGGCACCCCGCCAGCTGTTCGGCTGCGCTCTGATGTTGGTAGGTATGGTAGTGTCGCAAGTTTGGCGCTGACAAGACTTCCATCCAACCAAGGAGCCGCGCATGCAATTCTGTTTTGTTCATAACAACTTGAACATCTTCGATCTCACCCGCAGCCTGACGTTTTATCGCGAGGCTTTGGGGCTCACAGAAGTCCGGCGCATCGTTGCACCCGACGATAGCTTCATCATCGTTTTTTTGTCTGACGGAGTCAGCGGCCACCAGCTGGAGCTTACCTGGATGCGCGACCGCAAGGAGCCCTACAACCTGGGCGACAACGAGTTGCACTTGGCGTTCCGCGTGGACGACTACGACGGTGCTCATGCCAGGCACGCCGCGATGGGCTGCATCTGTTACGAGAATCCGGCGATGGGGATCTACTTTATCAACGACCCCGACGGCTATTGGTTGGAGGTCATTCCGGCACGAAAATCATCGGAATGACCCGCAGCCTCGGGGAGCGAAGCGCTCCGACTAGCGCTCGATCGCGTTCTGGACCTTCAGCAAGGTCTTGAGCGCGCGTGACAGTTCGTCGTGCATCGTTTTAACGTCGGCGGCGTTCCACTTGTCTTTCGGCTCGCGCACGAAGGTAGTTTTGTCTTTGCGGTTGTCAAACCGTGCGGCCGGCAAGTGGTACACCTTGTTGATGTAGCGATCGTTCTGTTGGATCAGTCGCTCCACCTTCACGGTGTCAGGTTTGTCCGATTGCTCCATCAGGTAGGCCATGTCGTCGCAGCCGTATTGGCCGAGCATCACTTCCATCGGCACGCTGTGGTGCAAGATGCTGCCCTGCGCCGAGGGCTTGCCGCGTTCGATGTTCTTACGGCGGCTTTCGGCCGGGTCCACCCAAATGTAAAGCACAGCGGCCTTTTCCAGAATCTTCGGCGACAGTTGTTGGAACGCCGCGGCATAGCCATGGGGGGGCGTCAGTGGGAAGGCGCTGCCGTTGGCTGCACCGCGTGCTGCCTCAATGACGAGAGTCTTTCCGGTGCGGTCTTGTGAGCAGGTGTGGTTAAGCACGTCGAGCTCGTGCTTGGCTTCCTTTTCGATCGCTTCGGCCACAAGCTTGCGGATGCGATAGGGCACCATGCCCATATGTTCCGGCATCCCGAGCTTGGCATGCGCGGCATCCAGGCGGTCCATCAGGTGCTGCGCGGCGCTGACCGGATTTGCGGTTCGGGTCGCCATCAGGTTTTCGTAGTCTTCATTCAACAGTTCGATAAGCACGGCCCAAGTCCAGTCGTCCTGGAAAGGACGGGTGGGACCTTGGTAGTAGCAGTCGTGCCAGCCCTGTTTACGCAGCTCGTCATCGATGCGGTGCATCATGTGGACGTATGGATAGTCGTCCAATTGAACAGTGGGTCCCATGCACATGTCGTTCTTGCATTGCTCGGGCGTGAGCGAGGCCATGTAGGTGCGGGTCTCGGATTTTCCGGACGCAGGTAACGAGAACAACAAGACGGTATCGAGAATCGACTGGCTCATCGAACATCCTTCCCGGGGGTCGTGTGACACCCCATTGGCCCAGAGCAAGCCCGGGCGCGGCAGGTTCGCACCATGTCATAGGTTTGGGAGTGAATGCCAGACTCCACAGGGCCTGGGCTTTGCGCCTGGGTCGTGCTAGGAGCGGCCGCCATGACTCAGCGAATTCCAGAAGCGTGGCTCAAATCCGTTTACGCGACCGCCCTCAAAGACGGGGCCGAACGCAAAGCAAAATTCGAGACCTCCAGTGGCCTGGAGCTAGCCCCGGTGTATGCAGCTCCCGACGACACCGATTTGCCGGGTGAGTATCCGTACACT
>JAKLEG010000446.1 GCA_022703175.1 Myxococcota bacterium
GTCGGGGGTGGTCTCAGTCATGATGCTCGATCCAACAGGTTGGCCGCGCCGTTAGCAACGGTCGGAAGGCATGCTCGGCGCAGGTGGTATTCGATGTTCGGCCCGCGCTCATCAGACAGGGGACCGTCCGAGCGTCGGGGCCAGACGTCGTGGCTTTACTTCCCTTGCTCCTTGATCAGACGTTCCAACTGCTCGCGAATGATGCGTTCGGCGAGCTCGGGGACGACCTCCCAAGCGATGCGCTCGATGATCTGGGTTGCCAGCGCGCGGACTTGAGCCTCTTCGGCAGACGCGGGCTCCGCCAGCTTGACCTCTGGAATGTGCACCGCGGGGGCCGGCGCTACAACGGGCGTTGGCGCAGCGACCGGAGCAGGGACGGGTGATGTTACCACCGGATTGACGAGGAGCACGGGCGCCGGTTCCGGCATCACGGGCTGTGGCGGTGGTGCAATCACCTCAGGGGCGGCCACAGGCGCTGGTGGCGGCATTTCGACCATCGGAGTTGCTGCAGCGGCTGGCGGCATACCTAAGCCAAACGGATCCCGCGCCACCGCTGGGACGGGCGCTGGAACGGGCGGGGCAAACGTCGCCACGGGGACCGGTGCTGGCACCGGAGCTACAAACGGCGTCGGTGGACGCGGCGCCACGGGCGTTGGTGCGGGCGGTGGCACGAAGGTTGGTGGCGGCGCTACAGGCCGTGGCGCGGGGGCGGCCATTGGCGGCACAGGGGCTGCAGGACGGGGCGCCGGCAGGGGTGCGGCAAAGGCCGGCGGCACGGCATGCGGACGTGCACCTGGCGGCGGCATCGGGATTCCTGCGGGAACCGCGGGGCGTGGTGCGGCAGCGGGAGCCACCGGTGGGATGCTCGGCCGTGGGATGCCAAAAGTCGGGGCCAAAGCAGCCGCGGGTGGAGCCATCGTGGCTGGCCTGGGGGCGGCTGCCGGTGGTGCCATTGGACGGGGCATCGCCGCAGGTGGCGGGGCGGCTGGGACCGGCATCCCCATGGGGCGAGGCGCAGCAGCTACCGCGGGCGTTGCTGGTGCGGCGACGCTTGCCGTCATCGGTCGCGTGGGTAGGATTGCGGCTTCCACCGGTGCGCCTACCAACGTCTTGACCTTGTCGAGCAACGCCTGCGTCTCGAACGGCTTCTTCAAGTAGGCGTTGGCGCCGCTACCGGTCGCGCGATTTTCGTCGAACGGTTCAGTGTTACTGACCAGCAGCAAGACCGGGAGCGCCGCCGTGTCGGGGTCGGCCCGCAGCGTTTGACACGCCGTGTAACCGTCCATGCCCGGCATTACCGTGTCGATCACGACCACGGAGGGCTTCATCTCTTTGGCCTTGGCGATGACCTCCGCGCCACTTGACACCGCCGTTACGGCGAAATCGTCGCGCGAGAAGGTCGTTGCCACGACCTTTTGCATCGTTACGGAATCATCAGCCACTAGGAGTTGATACGCCATGCGCTGTCCTCGATATCACGGGTCACTGCATTACGGGGTTTCAAAACCACGCCACAGGGCGTCGGGATCCACAAGCCAACAGAATTCGTGGGTGTCTACAATCGTCGTCGCCGCCGCATCGCCGAGCCATGCTGGCGGCGCTCCTGTACGCAAGGTGGCGCGCCAGCCGTGAAGGATCCGGCCGGCGGCGTCGATTCGCAGCCCGACTGATTCTCCACGTACATGCAAAATTGCCACCAACCAACCCTCTTTCGGGACGACCGTCGTCGCCTTGCTACCAAGCTCTAGCACCGGAATAAGCGCGCCGTTTTCCAGAAGCAACCCCAAGTGCTCCGCGCGTACGCAGGGCATTTGAAGCAGCTTCTCCGCCAGCGCAACCCGTTCGACCTTCTCCACGGGAATGGCGAGCCACTCGGTTTTGACCCGAAAGGTCATTACCGGGCGGGGCGACTCCAGCACCTCGCCAAAACTGTGCATCGCGCAAAGTTATACCTCCGGCCCAGAGGCAGGGTCAAACAGCATGACAGCGTAGCGCCTCAATCAAGCTGGCATTCTTGATGAGGAGCAACCATTCGCCCTCCACCTGGACGCCACCCGCGAAAAAGGCAGGCATCGTCATTCCAAAGCTGGGCACCGGCAGAACCTGGGGCGTCTCGGCCAACCGGAGGTGGCGCACTTGGTCGACGCCGATGGCCGCGCGCGTGTCGCCGCTTTCAAAGACCACGGCAAAGGGCAGGACGGTCCGCGCCGCGCCGCCGCAGACGACGCCTAAATCAACGACCGCTAGCGAAAAGGCTCCGGCGCCAAGCATCTGTCCGCACGGCAGCTCGGCGGTGATGCTCAGGATGGAGTCTGCCCACATGGCAAGGTTATACGGCCCCACCGTCAAGCCGACCAACGTGGTGGGACCGTCGTGATGCACATCTTGTTGCCGTCCTGCCATGACGATTGCTCCCGCGTAAGCTGCACGCTAGACTCGTGGGCATGTGTGCGCAAGTTGTAAGGTTCGCTTGGGCGAGCCTTTTGTTTTTGGGGGTCGGCGCCTGCCAGGACTACGTGTTCGAGGCGCGTCCGGCCAACCGTTCGAAGGCCACCAAAATCACCGAGCTCGTGGCTAACATCGAGCCCACCGATATCCTCTTTGTTATCGACAACTCCGGCAGCATGCAGGAAGAAATCGTCGAGTTACAGAACAACATTGGTCTGTTCATCGACGAAATGGCCAAGAGCCAAACCGATTTCCAAGTAGGGATTATCGCGCCCGACGTCGAGTGCAACCTGCCACGCTATGTCTGCACCGACACGTGTCCTGCTCAGGGCAACGAGGCCGGCTGCAATGACAAGCCCGAATGCGGTTGGAACGCTGCGCAGAGTAGCTGTCTGTTGAATTGGCCCTTGGGCAGCTATGCCTGCTGCGTGCGTCAGCCCACCCCGATTTGCACCGATGAGTTGGATAACGAAGGCCATGTGATCGCCTCCACCTGTGATGGCGGAAGGCTACGGGCGTCGGCGCAAGGACGACGCTTGTTTGCCCGCCCGGCGGCAGGGCAGGAAGCGGCGTGGGTCGCCGAGTTCAAAGAGACGATCGCCTCGCTTGGTACCAATGGTTCGAGCTACGAAGGTGGTCTGGAGGCGATGCGCCGGGCTGTCAGCTGTAGTGCCGGCGTCGGCTGCGATGCGTTTGATCAAGCGGTGGCCGACGTGAACCAAGGTCTCATTCGTGCAGGCGCCAACTTGGTGGTGATCTTCGTCACCGACGAAGATGACTGCTCGATGGCCGATCGCGACGCCTACGCGCAACCGCGGCCCGCGAGCGACACCGCAGAACAAGCGGCGCATCTTTGCTGGCCCAACGAATGCTATGCGTACTACGGTGCTGCCAACGATTTAGATCAAGATGGCCTGATGGATTGGGCCGACCCCGATCAAATGACGCCGGCACAAGGGCTGCTTCAATGTGGTCCAGCCGGTGCCAAAGTGGCGCGCACCGTCAATCCGCCATCTCCCCGTGCCGTCGAGGAGTACTTGGATGCGCTCGTGGCCGCCAAAGGTGGAGACATCACCAAGGTGCGCGCCGCAGGCATCGTCAGTGCCATTGCCGCCTCTGACGCGGTGTTGGGGAGCGAGCCGGCTGCGTGCGTGGGCACGGCCTCCGGCCCGTCCATCGACTGTGGTTGTTTGGCCACCGGCGCTGGCGACCAGTTTATGTGCGCTTTCACCGCGCTGATTGGTCAACGCGGTACGCCGTTTCCCGACCCGCCCAGCGGCGGTTGCTCGGGGCTCCCCGGCAGTCGCTACGTAGAGTTCTTGCAAAAGCTTGCGGCCCGGCGTCAGGCGGCGCTGGTTAATTCCAACACGCTGGTCGATTCCATCTGCAAGAGCGACTACAGCCAAACGATGTACCAAATCGTCAACGACGTGATCCTCGATCCGTGTGTGACACTTAGCTCTGTCCCTGCCGTCGACACAGACTTGCAGGTCATGTTGAATGGCCAATTGCTTGCCAAGGTGGACGTTGGCGCCGGCACGCCAGGCTATAGCTGGGTGGCGGGTTCCGCGATCGTTTGCCTCGAAGGCGGTCTGAGCAAGAAAATCGGTGATTCGTTCGAAATTGTGATTCTTGAGGAGTAGCCGCGCCCGGGTTTCCTGGGAGCGCCTCCTTTGATAGGGACAACGTATGCTGCAGCGACGCTCGTTACCCACCTTGGTTGCCGGACTCACGCTGTTGTCAGGCTGTCAGGTCTACGATTGGGTGTTTCAGCCCGACGCCGACCGTGAAGCCGAGCACTTGGTCTTTAAGGTGCAGCAGCCGTCCAAGGCTGACATCCTCTTTGTCATCGACAACTCCAAGAGCATGACCGAAGAGCAGGCGGCGCTCGTGGCGTCGATCGACAAATTGCTGTTGGAGCTTGCGCCTCAAGACACCCGCTATCGTATTGGCATTACCTCCACCGACGCCATCGGTGCCGAGGTGGGCTGCACTGCCGCAGACATCTTTGAAGGGGAGAACAAGCCGGGCGCCATCGGCAATTGCGCGAACCCCGCGGTGGTCTTGCGCCGCCCGCATGATGGTGCGTTGGGCCGGCTGCTCGCGGCCTACGATCCTGCGGTGTTCGATGTGAATGCCGCTTGGGTCAACGAGGTCGTGGCCCGGGTCGCCGAAACCGTTACGGTCGACCCCGACCTGAAAACGAAGCTGGCCCGCGTGATGCCGGTGAGCGCCACCGCCCACCCGCCAGAGTTCGCTGATCCAGCCATATTCACCACCTTCACGGGGGAGCAGGGGGCTCGCTGGGTTATCGATCGCGAGACCATTCGTTTGGAGGCGTGCCAAACCTGCGCGTGCACCACGTTGGATGACGCCAACCAAACCGTCTGCGATGCCAATGCTGCCTGCTTTGCCTCCTGCGCCGATCCAATCGCGCGCATCATGGTGCAGGCCTACTTCCGCGCTAACGTCAACGCGCTGTGGATTGGCGGCAGTGGTTGGGAAGAGGGGTTGCGGGCCGCGGCGCTGGCGGTGGGCATCGATGCGCGCGACACCGGAACCGATTCCGAGGGTCATCCTACCGCGCTTAATCCGGCCAACAGCCTGGTGCGGCTACCGGGCGGTGCCAACACGTTCCGTACCCGCGACGTCGATGGCAATGCTATGAGTGGTCCTTGGACCCGCGATGAGGCACTGCTCGCGGTGATGTTCGTCTCCGATGAAGAAGACTGCTCGATGCCAGCGGACTTGATGGGCAATCG
>JAKLEG010000447.1 GCA_022703175.1 Myxococcota bacterium
CGAACGCTTGGCGCACGGTTTCGTGGTGGGCGTTGATAGGCAGAGATGGCATCGGGGTGTTGGGCATTTGCAGATCCATCGCGCGCAGCTCGCGTCGGTCGCAAAAGTGGCAGGTGCGGGTGAGGGTGTTGAGCAGCTCGCGAATGTTGCCAGGCCACGGAAAGCGCAGCAGCCGCTGCGCCGCACTGGCATGCAAGCGTCGCGGCGGTTGCTGGCGCGCGAGGAAAAACTTCGCCAACGCCAAAATATCTTCGGGGCGGTGGCGCAATGGTGGCACCTGTACAGGAATGACTGAGAGTCGGTGAAACAGATCGGCGCGAAATCTGCCCGCCTCAACTTCGGCAGCCAGGTCCTTGTTGGTGGCGGCGACAATGCGCGTGTTGACAGGGCGCTCCAACATCTCACCGATTGGCCTCACCCGTTTTAACTCAACGGCGCGCAGGAGCTCCACTTGGGTAGCGAGCGGCAGATCGGCCACCTCATCCAAGAACAGCGTGCCCTGGTGGGCATCAACGAAGGCGCCGTCCCGAGCTTCGTCGGCGCCGGTGAAGGCCCCTTTGGCGTGACCAAAGAGTTCGCTGCCCGCGAGCTGCGTCGGGATGGCGCCCGCATTGAGCGGTACGAATTTCCCCAACCGCCCACTCAGTCGATGCACGCGCAAGGCAAGACCTTCTTTGCCAACACCGGTTTCGCCTAAGAGCAGCACCGGCACATCGCTGGGCGCGACGCGTGTGATGATGTCCATCAACGCGGTCATTGGTGCTGAAGTGAGCTCCAAGCGAGGGCGGGTGCTCTCGGTGCCGAGCTCTAAGCATAGTCCCCCTACTCGTAAGGTGGCCGGGCGACGCAAAATTAGGTTTCGGACCAAGGCGCCATCCACGCGGATGCCGTTCAGGCTATCCAGATCCAACACCTGCACGCCGTCACCCACGGCCAACAAGGCGCAATGCAGCGCCGAGACGCGACGGTCATCGGCGACGATGTCGCACTTAGGATGGCGTCCCACAATGATGGGTGTGCTCGGCAGCCAGATGGGCGGTCGTCCCAAGGCGCTGAGGGTCATCGGGGCTGTGGCCTTAGGGCCGTCATCGCGACGCGTCAGTTCATCGACCAGAGCCGCGGGGGTGCGCGTGGGGCCCAGGGTCCAACGCAGGTAAGGTCGGTCGCCGGGGTGATCAGAGCGGCCGTACCAGCGTTCTCCCAACCGTAGGTTTTGTCGCTGGTCGATGCCAAACAAGATCGCGTGGCCGCCGATCAATACCAAGGAGTCCGCATTGAATAGGCGCTGTGCCGGCGTCGGCAAGAGCGCGACGCCATCATCAGCGCGCCAGCGGTGCGTGGTGCCTCGATCAATACATTCCAAGAAATGCATGTGTGTATGCCCTCGTAAGTTAATCGCCAACAATCCAAGAACCGTGCCAGTGTAAGTGCCTGATTTTGTGTTCGGCTTCGGCGGCGCTGAACGGGCTGTGTCGCAAACTGGGACAGCCTGTTGCATTTTGGGACAGGAGAGACTCTTGAGCGGCACGTCGATCTTTCGCATGGTGGGCTCCATGTCAGAAATCTCTGTTAGCTCGTCGTTGCTGCTGGATGCGGTCGCGCCCGAATTGGGCGACGTGGAAGCCTTGATCTCGCGATTGTTTCAGGCCCACGGCGGCTCGCCACTGTGCGAGATGGCACTGGGGCACCTACAAACTGGCGGTAAGCGATTGCGCGCGCGTCTAGCATTGGCCACCGTCTCGGCGCTGGGCGGCGTGACGAAAGATGGCGTCGGCTGGGCGGCCGCTTGCGAGACGTTGCACAATGCCACGCTGGTGCATGACGACATTCAAGATGGCGACCGGTTGCGCCGTGGAAAACCCACCGTGTGGGCCCAACACGGCGTACCGCAGGCGATCAACGTTGGGGATCTGTATTTCTTGCTGCCCTTCCTGGCGCTCCTGGAGGTACCGCGCTCAGAGATGCTGCGCATGCAATTGTGTCGAATTTTAGCCGCTTTCGGGGCCGGGATTGTGCGCGGGCAGGGGCAGGAATTGCGATTGACTGCAGCGCTGGACGTAACCCAAGCCAACTACTTCGATACCATCGACGCCAAGACGAGCGGCCTGTTTATGTTACCCGTGCATGGTGCGGCGTTGATCGCCGGACTCACTGACAGCGATGCCGCCGCGGTGGCTGCGGCTTTTGGTAAACTTGGCCTGGTTTTTCAGATGCAGGATGATGTGTTGGATATGTTCGGGGACAAGGGACGGGAGGCACCCGGCGCCGACATTCGCGAGGGCAAAGTCAGCGCGTTGGTGGTGCAGCATTTGACGTTGCACCCTGAGGATCACGCGTGGCTGACGGCCATTCTACGCACACCGCGCGATGCTACTCGGGACAGTGACGTGGTCGAGGTGGCGCGTCGTTTTCGAGACGAGGGAGCGCTCGCGGCCACCTGTGCGCAGATCCGTGACGGCTTGAAGTCCTTAGAAGATGCTCCCGTGCTAGCACGTTGGCCGGCGATGCTGGCTTTGGCGCAGGCATTGGGACAAACGATGGTGGCGCCTATTGCAGCTGTGTTGGCGCGCTATCCGTGAACGGTGGGGCTGGCAGTCGCCCCTAACGGGTGCGCAGGCCCGGCGACCAAAGAGCTCAAGGCAGAGGAGAGCTGATGCGTAGCCTGGTAAGGCATAGGTGGTTTGAGCAGGTTGTGTTGGTGGTCGTGGGGCTCGGATGCGGCCTGTGTTCGTCAGCGTGGGCGCAGGAGCTGCCCAAACGTTCGGTGTCATTGAGTGACTGCGACACACCTCCAGCCTCGGCGCTCGAAGAGATGGGTAAATGCCCGCTTGCACCAGAGGAGCTGAGCCCCGAAGCCTTAAGGCTTGAGTTCGCCCCCGATAAGCCGCTGCCGCCAGATCCTAAAGGTCAAGCTGTCACACGCCGGAACCTCGATCTGGAAAAGGCGCTTACGCATGATCGCAATCAGGCCACGTCGAGCTCGCAACCGCCGGGCTCGTTGACCTTTGGTGGCGATGAGGTCAATGGCTGGCCTCGGCTCAGCCTAGTCGGAGTGATGGCCTTTGCGGCTTACAGCGACAGTCATCGACCCCAGGCGGGCGGTCACAACCCCGATCGCGATGGCTTTACGCTGCAGCAGGTGGAGCTGGCGGTAGAGTCCACGGTGGATGCGAGCTTTAAGACAGCCGCATTTGTGCAGGTGGATCAAATCGGCGCCAAAATTGCGGAAGCCTATGCGACCACGCTCGGGCTGCCCGGGGATTTCGAGCTTCGTGTCGGCAAGTACAACACGGCGTTCGGTCGCGCCAACCAGCAGCATTTGCACGCGTGGTGGTTCGCAGATCAGCCGCTTTTGGTGTCGCGTTTTTTGGGAAGCGATCATTTGAGTCCGCTGGGCACAGAGCTGAGCTGGCGTGCGCCGCTGCCCTTCTATTTGCGACTGACCGGCAACGTCCATAACGCCCAGGCCATTGGGCAGGGCGGCTTTTACAGTGGACAGGCGAGCGCCGATGTGACGTCACGTGAGAACCGCTCGCGACTCACTTTTGGCGCTGATCGCACGTGGGATCTGCTTTATGTCGCGCGTGCCGAAGGCCGGAGTTCGTTGAGCAAGGCATGGTCGGTGTCGATGGGGTTCAGTGGTGCAACCGGCCCCAGCGGCACGGGCGTGGGCCAACGGGCAGAGTTGTATGGTGCCGACCTGTGGGTCCACTATCAACCGGGCAATGGTACCCATCCGTTAGATCTCGTTTGGCAAACCGAAGGGCTGTGGCGGCGTCGGCAGTTTCCAGGCAACCTGCTGTCGGATTTTGGGCTCTACAGCGAGCTGGCCCTATGGGTCGGGGCTCATTGGGTCTGCGCAGCCCGCGCCGATTGGTTGGACGGTGTGAGTGTCATCGGCGAAGATCCGTTCGGCCCTGGTGAGCATCGGCGCGAAAACAGGGGCTCGGTGAGCGTGGCGTTTTTACCCAACGAGTTTTCGGTCGTACGACTGCAATATGAGGCTCAGCAGCCACGCTGGTTGCATCGAGATAATTTCGTGCACGCGGTATTTCTGCAATTAACGACGGGCACAGGGGCCCACGCAGCCCGCTAGCGGCAGCTGGATTGGCGCCGACGATTGGCTTCTTGGTAGGAAGGCGAGTCGCCCTTGGTAATGGCCATCAGGTTGACGAATTCCTGACATTGTTCTGAGCTAAACGGGGGGGCGGCGGGCAAGGTCGCCAGACGACCCTGCGCCAGGTTTTCGAGCTTGGCCAAGCTGCCCAAGAGCTCCGGCATCGTGGGGACATAGCGTAGCCCTGAACTCCAGGCCTGGTAGGCCTCCGCGAGGCTTTGCTTGGCAAATGCTGCTTCACCTTTTTTGAACAACTCATTGCCCAACCGGCGTTGGAGCTCATCTCGAAATGAGCTTGGGTGGTCGGCAGGTAAGATGCGGTTGTCCACGCTCAATGCCTCCTCCCAGGCCTTCAGCGCACGTTCGACATCTTGGTTCTGTGCGCCATCGGCCGCAGTTTTGGCGCGGCGGAATTCTGCCAAGCGGCTCAAGAGCTCCTGGGCACCGGGGCGGGTGCCTGCCAGTTGTGCCCGACGCACGGCGGTATCGAAATCACCAGCGGCGTAGCGCACCACCGCGTCACGGGTTTCTGCGTCGGGGTATTGAGCCTCGAGAGACTGCGCTGCGCGTCCTGCGGGGGCGGCAGGGGGAGCCCACGGTGTGAACGGAATGCGTCGCGCTCTCAAGTTGCCCTCGGCTTCCGTGACCAGAGCTTGGCCGGCCACCGAATCCGGTTGGAGGTCGAGCAGGAGGATGGCACGCTCGTGGCAGTTGGCCCAGTCACCGCGCTTGCACGCCTCGCGAGCCTTCACCAGTTCGGTTTCTGCAGCGGTCGTGCGGGCGCGCACCAAGAGTTCTTGAGCCACGCCGCTGTAGTGGGGATTTTGCAGCACACCCTGAAGCTTCGGCACGGCCTCCAAAGACCGGCCCGCGTCCAGGCTTGCACGGGCGGCATTCAAATCCTGTTGGTCGCGCAGGTTGCCAGTGGCCTCCTCCAAGCCCCGACGAGCCTCGCGGTCGATCGGATCCTTTTCGAGCACGCTCTCGAAGGCCTGGCGTGCCTCGGTCCAGGCTTGCTTTGCCATCTGCTCCCTGGCTTGGTGCAACAGGTCGACGAGCTGGGTTTCGTAGGCGATCTCAGGAGAAACC
>JAKLEG010000448.1 GCA_022703175.1 Myxococcota bacterium
GCGCCCTGCTCGGTGAGAGTCAGCTCAAAGCTCCGCCCGGTAACCTGCGTGGCATCGGGCCAGGGTGCCTCGGGAAAAGCGTTGAGCGTCATGCTCGCCGCCACCCGCAGTGCCGTGTAGCGCAACCGGAACAAGCGCCCAGCAGCCAACGTGACATCCTCTTTCAGCAAGGCCCGCGTGGTGATGACCAGCTCCGCGTCCGAACCGTCGGGGGCGGGCCAGATCGACTGCCGATCAATGAGCGCCAACCGCCCGGTCGCGGCCTGGGACAACGACAACCACATGGAGCCCTAGTTGTACCTTTATCCTTTGGCCCAGAGCCAGTGTTTGACATCTTGCTGACCCCGCTCGTATCTTCGCCGCCTCATGCCTACCGCGCTGATTACTGGAATTACCGGTCAAGACGGCTCGTACCTTGCAGAACTGCTCCTCGCCAAAGGCTACGCCGTGCACGGCATTATTCGCCGCTCGGCGAGCTTTAACACCGCGCGCATCGACCACCTGTATCGCGACCCACACGACCCACAGGCCACCCTCAAATTACACTACGGCGATTTGTGCGATGGCTCGTCGCTGCGCCGCATCTTGGAGGCCACCTGCCCCGATGAGGTGTACAACTTGGGTGCACAATCCCATGTGAAGGTGTCGTTTGAGTTGCCGGAGTTCACCGCCGACGCCGATGCGTTGGGGACGCTACGACTGCTCGAAGCTGTGCGTGACCACAACCACACCACGGGCCACAAAATACGCTTCTATCAGGCAGGCTCGTCGGAGATGTTTGGCGCCTCACCCGCGCCGCAATGCGAAACCACACCGTTTTATCCCCGGAGCCCATACGGCGTTAGCAAGCTTGCAGCCCACTGGTACGGCATCAACTACCGCGAGGCTTATGGCCTGTTTGTGGCCAATGGCATCTTGTTCAACCACGAGTCGCCACGCCGCGGTGAAACCTTTGTGACCCGAAAAATCACGCGCGCGGCCACGCGTATCAAGCTTGGGCTGCAGCACAGACTCTACCTGGGCAACCTGGATGCCCGACGCGACTGGGGCTTTGCCGGTGACTACGTGGAGGCGATGTGGCGCATGTTGCAGCAACCCACTCCCGACACCTACGTGGTGGCCACCGGTGAGTCGCACACCGTCCGTGAATTTGCCCATGCGGTGTTCGGCGCGCTCGACCTTGATTGGCAACGTCACGTGGAGATCGATCCGCGCTACCTGCGCCCCACCGAAGTAGATGACTTGCGTGGCGATGCCCAAAAAGCCCGCGAAAAACTGTCGTGGCAGCCCTCTACGAGCTTTGCCGATTTGGTGGCAATGATGGTGGCAAGCGATCTGGAGTTGGCGCGCCAAGAACGCACGTTGGTGGACGCCGGCCACATCCCCCAGAATCACGGCTCGCCCCATGCATAACCACGAACGCATCTACGTCGCCGGACACCGAGGCTTGGTGGGCCAGGCGTTGGTACGCGCTCTCGCCCGCGCGGGATTCACCAACCTGCTGACCGCCTCGCGCACCGACTTGGATCTGACCGACCAGAAACAGACCCGCGAGTTCTTGGCACACGAACGTCCGACCTACGTGTTTGTGGCCGCCGCGCGCGTAGGAGGCATTCAGGCCAACCGCACCCACCCTGCCGATTTCATCCGTGACAACCTACTGATCCAAACCAACCTGATAGACGCCGCCTACCGCACGGGCGTCACCAAGCTGTTGTTCTTGGGCTCCTCGTGCATCTATCCAAAGCTTGCCACGCAGCCGATCACCGAGGCAGCGCTGCTCACCGGGCCCTTGGAGCCCACCAACGAGTGGTACGCCATCGCCAAGATCGCCGGCATCAAAATGGTGGAGGCGTATCGCGACCAGTTCGGCATGAACGGCATTTCGCTGATGCCCACCAACCTGTATGGCCCAGGCGACAACTTCGACCTACAAAACTCCCATGTGCTACCGGCCCTGTTGCGCAAGTTTCACGAAGCAAAGCTAGCTGGCGCCAAAGAGGTCGTCGTGTGGGGCAGTGGTGCGCCACGCCGGGAGTTCTTACATGTGGATGACTTGGCCGAGGCAGCTTTGTTTCTGATGCAGAGCTACAACGAGCGCGCCTTTGTGAATGTCGGCACCGGCACAGATTTGACGATCCGCGAGTTGGCGACGCTCATCAGCGATGTGGTGGGCTACCAAGGCACGTTGCGTTTTGACTCAAGCAAACCGGACGGCACGCCGCAGAAGCTGCTCGACGTCTCGCGCTTGCATGCCATGGGTTGGCACGCACGGATTCCGCTTAGGGAAGGGATTGCGGCGACCTACGACTGGTACCAACGCGAGGGCTACTCGACCTCGATGTAACCTTCGCGCAAAAGCTTGTGCAAGTTGGTGATCGCCTCGTGGTCGGTGCCGGGCGTCTTGTCGATAACCGCTTTGACGCGGTTGAAGTTGATGACCAACTGCAAGGTGTCGAGCTCGGGTCCCTTCAGGTCACCAAGCTTCGGCACCATCGGCACGCACAACGCAAGCTTGGCATCCACTGGCGGCAGCTCGCCCATCATGCGCTTGATTTCGTCTTGTTGCCTGAGCGCCTCGATGAGGATGCTCTCGGTGGCCTCTTGGAAGGTCTCTTTGAGTTGGGCGTTGGCGTCGTAGGGTTCGAGACGAAACGCCCCCTTTTCCCAGCCCAGCATCCGGCAGATCGACTTCATCGGCGACAGGCCAACCTCACCGCCGATGATGGCGGCCTGCATCTGCCCGGTTTTAATATAGATTTTTCCGCGATGTTGGCCGGTGATGACGAGCACGCCCGATTTCTTGTTGGTGGAGAATAGCTGTAGCAAGTCGGGGAGCGGGACTTCTTCGAGATCACCGCTCATCGTGGTTTGCTGCGGCGCGCGATTGGCCAGCTCCTCCATCATTTCCTTGATGGCGGCCTTGTCGCCTCCGGACTCCGGTTTCACGGTCATTTCGGCGGCGGCGATGACCTTGAGGATGGAGGTGCCAATCAAGATGCGGTCGTTCTTTTTGAGGTCGGCGCGGCGGATTTTTTCACCGTTGACGAAAGTGCCGTTGGTAGAACCCAAGTCCATAATGGTGAGCACACCGCCTACGGCAATGAGCTTGGCGTGCTTGCGTGACACCATATCCTCGACCAACACCAAATCGAGGTCACTGGCGCGGCCGATGATGAGCTCCCCCTCGTCGGGGATCTCGACCTCGCCACCTTGATATTTTCCCGAGATGAACTTGAAGGCGTACTGTGACATCGGTTTCCCTACGCGCCGCGTTTATCGCCTTGCACCAGCTTGATGTACATTGCCGCGCTGGCGTTCTTCGGATCTTGCTTTAGAACCGTGTTCCACTCGGCCACGGCCTCGGCCACCTTACCCATCGAGTAGTAACAGACCCCGAGCTGCACGCGGGCCGGCAAGTAGTGCGGCCGATCGGCCAACGCTTGCACCAACTCGCCGGTGGCAATTTCGAGCTGCCCGGCGTCACGCAGCGCCGCCGCCAATTGCGTGCGAATATCGGCGAAGGTGGGCCTGAGCGCCACCGCTTTGCGATACTCGGCCACGGCCTCTGTAAGTCGGCCAGCCGACCGATAAGCATCGGCGACCTCGGCATGCATATTGGCGATTTTCCCGGCCACAAAGGGATCTAACTCTCCGGCATCGGCGCGCGATTGCAGGAGCGCCTTGCGATAAATTTCCTTGGCGTCCACATACTTGCCCAAATCGTTATAAAGGACCGCCAAGTTGAGCGCGGCCTCCGTGTAAGCCGGATTCAACTCCATCGCCCGCTCGAACGCGGTTTGGGCTTTCGAGAATTGCCCCAGGTCATGATAAATGACCCCGAGCATGTTGTAGACGTCGGCGAAGCTCTGACTGCGCTCGACCACCTGCTCCAAATAGGCGCGTGCATTGGGGAAATCGCGCTTGAGATAGTACTCTTTGCCGAGCGTCAGGAGCTGCCTTAAGGTCTCGTCCATGGTCACCTCCCCGTCGGGGTCGTCGCGGGCGCAAGGTCTCCGGGGGGAGGCGGCAAACTCGCCAAAAGCTGCTGCGCCTTTGACGCCTCGCTGGTACCGGGAAACTCCTTGACCAACCGTTCTGCGCTCACTCTAGCCGCATCCGGCTCGTTGGCCAGAAATCGGCTATGTGCAGCCAACCACAACGCCTCAACGTCCAATCCAAGGCCAGGATAGTCCCGCAACGCACCTTCGGCGCGCAGCGCGGCGGCGACCCAGTGCTCGCGTTGATAATAGAAGTTCGCAACGTAGATCTCATGGTCGGCCAACTTGCGCCGGCAGTTGTCCAAACGTTTGCGGCCGTCCTCGGCCTGTTTCGATGTCGGGTAGCGGGTGAGAAAATCCCGATACGAGCTGATCGCCAACCGAATATTGGCTTGATCCTTTTCGGCGGGCGGCGGCAGGAACCACCACTCACCTGGGATCTGTTCGAAGTACGACTCGCCGATGCGGAACATCGCGTACGGCGCCTCTTCGTGGGCCGGGTGGTACTTGAGGAACGCCCGGTAGCCGTCCACCGCTTCGATGTACTTGCCACGTTCGAAGTTGGTGTCAGCCACGCGCAGGTCGGCAAGCGCCGCGTACTTCGAGTACGGGAACTTGGTCTTCAGCTCGCCGAACCCTTGAATCGCTTCGGGATACAGGCCATCCCCAAGATTTTCCATCGCGCGCGTGTACTGTTCATCAGCCGAAGCCGCCGGGCCGCGCAGGAGTGTCGTCGCACAAGCCTGCAGCCCAACCGCCAAAATCAGAGTCATCAGTCGATAATGCACGCCGCACCCTACCACCCTTTTTTGATTCGTCTCAAGCGGCGTAAGTAATGATCTGAATTGGCGTTTTGACAAAGCATCGCTGGGCGGACTACAACCATGTTGCAGCGCTGGTGCTGTTTTCCGGTGGAGAGACCTTCCGCCAATGGCCGCCGACATCCACGGACTTGAGATCGAGTTCGCTAAGAACCCTTCCCTCGACAATTGTATCCCGCTCTGCGAGGCGTACATCAGCGCCAAGCGGTTCATGGAAGCGATGGTCGTTTGCAAGAAAGGCATCAAGACCGCGCCGGCCGATCCGCGCGGCCGGGTGATGCTTGCACGCGTCTACGCTGATCAGGGTAAATTGCCGAAAGCCGAGCAAGAACTAACCGGCATGCTAACGGAGTTTCCAAACAACCCGTTGGCGTTCGAAATG
>JAKLEG010000449.1 GCA_022703175.1 Myxococcota bacterium
GCCGGTGGGGGCGGTGCTGGCGTCGTGGCGGGCGGGGGCGGCGGCGGTGCGCCCGGACGACGCATATTGCGCGGTTGGGCGGATGCCGTGCTGGCGGCGACGAGCAGCAGGACGGGGATCAAACGGAACAAATGCATCGTGTCCTCCCTTACGGGTTGGTGGTGAGGCAAACCCTAGAGCCCAAGCCCTTGTGGCTGGCGCTGAGGTGGCCACCTTATAACAGCACCCGGTGGTCGTGGGTAGTGACGACTCGGTGCGGCGTTTGTTCACCGCCAATTCTCGGTAAGGTCATCATTACATGTCGTGGGATTATGACTTCGTCGTGGTTGGCTCAGGCTTTGGCGGCAGCGTCGCGGCGCTGCGCTTGGTCGAGAAGGGTTATCACGTGGCGGTGATCGAAGCGGGGCGACGTTTTGGCCCCGGGGATTTTCCTGCCACCAATTGGGATCTACGGCGTTATCTCTGGGCGCCCGCGTTCGGCTGGTTAGGGCTGCAGCGCTTAACTCCGCTTAGCGGTGTCATGGTGCTCTCAGGGGCTGGCGTGGGCGGCGGCTCGTTGGTGTACGCCAATACGCTCCTCACCCCGCCCGCGAAGTTTTTTATCGATCCGCAGTGGGCCGGAATGGAACCCGATTGGCAGCGAACCTTGGCGCCGCACTATGCCACCGCTCGGCAAATGCTCGGGGTCGCCACCAATCCGCGGTTGTGGCGAGCCGACGAGGCCTTTCGCGCTTACGCCCAGGCCTTGGGGCGCGAGGCGCACTTCAAACCAGCCGAGGTGGGGGTCTTTTTTGGCGAGCCGGGGGTGGAGGTGGCCGACCCCTATTTCGGTGGTCGCGGACCCCGGCGGGTGGGTTGCTCGCATACGGGTCATTGCATGATCGGCTGTCGGGCCGGCGGTAAGAATTCGCTCGACCGAAACTATCTCTATCTCGCCGAGACACTGGGCGCGGTCGTGGTATCCGAGACCACCGTCACCGAGCTTGCGCCGCACGGCGAGGGGTTTACAGTGCAGCTTCGTCCCACCCGTGGTTGGGGGCTCGGTGATCGCCGGGTGTTGCTCGCAAACCACGTGGTCGTGGCGGCAGGCGCGTTGGGGAGCAATCGACTGCTACTGCAGGCACGGGCGCGCAAGCTCCCGAAACTGTCGGCCAAGCTGGGTCAGTTCGTGCGTACCAACAGCGAGATCATCAACGGGGTGATGGCACGGGACTCTCAGTACGATTACAGCCAGGGCGTGGCAATTACCTCGGGGTTATGGGTGGACGAGGTGACCCACGTTGAGCCCGTGCGCTACCCCAAGGGCTCCGGGTTGATGCTGATGTTGGCCACCTTTCTGGTCGAAGGTGGCGGACGGGTACCGCGCTGGCTACGTTGGTTGGGGAGTGTGGCGCGACAGCCTTGGCAATTTTTGCAGATGCTGCGGCCTTGGGCCCGCGCCGAACGTTCTACCGTGTGCCTGACGATGCAGGCGGTGGACAATTGCCTGGAGCTAAGGCTCGGGCGGTCGTGGTTGCGGCCGTGGCGACAGGTGTTGCGCTCACATTTTACCCGCGGCAGTGTTCCCAGCTATTTGCCGCAGGCCAACGCCGCGGCCCGGGCGATTGCCAAGCACCTGGGGGCCACGGCCCATAACGTCTACCCGGAGGTGCTGCTCAACATGCCGCTTACGGCACATATTTTGGGTGGTGCGGTGATGGGGCCCGATGCCGAGCATGGCGTCGTGGATAAACGCTGTCGCGCTTTTGGCTACGAGAATCTTTGGGTCGTAGATGGTTCGATCATTCCCGCCAACTTGGGCGTGAACCCCTCCCTGACGATCACGGCTTTGGCGGAGTATGCAATGAGTCAGGTGCCACCGCGACAGGAACCATAAGGCCTTGGTTCGTGGCCCAGGTTTCGATCTGCGCTTGCACTTCTTGCAGGCTCTGGCCACTCACTTGCGCGCCCGCCATCCGTTCGTGCCCGCCACCCTGCAGGCGTTTCGCCAGGGTCAGCGCTAGCGGTTCACCTGGCGAACGCAACGAGCAGTAGACTTGATTATTTTCGGTCTCGGCGATGAATGCCGATAGCCGCACGTTGCCGTCGGTCATCGCTTGTTGGTGTTTGACCACAAACGGCGGCAACAGGTCGTCGAGGGTGAGCTTCACGTGGTCCAGGTGACCAACCGCCTGCAGCGCTTGGCGGTAAGCCAAGGTTAGGGTGGCGAGCTGTACGCTGGGCTTGCCATGCGCATCGACGTAGGTGTGGGTCGTGAAGGCCTGACCATTGGCTTCTAGTTCCATAAGCGTACGAGCCAGGGCGTTGGGGAGGTTGGCTGCCTCGGGTGTCAACGCGTGGTTTGCCAACGCCGTGACGCGCGCCGGCAGCGTGAAGCTCGTCAGGATTTTGCGCAGCGCCCCCAGGTGTGTGCCCGACCCGGCATTCAGCATGTGTTTGTAGTAGCGGAAGTAGCGGGTATCGAGGCCTTGAATTTGGCCCCAGCCAGTATCAGTGCTGAAGCCACACAACGCCGGGGTGTAGACATCGGTCAAATCGGTGCCGGTGGCCGCAATGGCAGGAGCAAACCGGCTCAGAATCGCACCTGCCATCAACGCCGCCGCCGGAAAATCTGGTTCCATCCAACGCAGGAAGGCGGCCTCGGGCGCCAGGTTGAACTCTTTGGCGTGTGGGTTGGCTTCATGGTGATCGACGATGGCGACGGCTTTCGCGTGCGGCAGCAACAGCGCGTTGGCGGCGCTCATGCGGCTTGGCACTGAGACATCCACGATCAATGCTAGGTCCCAATCGTGTCCCAACAGGTCGGTGGCGCGCTTGATGTCGTGGTGGGCATCGAGCATGCGCAAGCTGCCGGGCAGCTCGGCGTCGATGCATATGTCGACGGTTTTTCCCAGGGCACCCAGGCCGCGCTTCAGTGCTAGCGCGGTACCGACGGCGTCGGGATCGGATTGCACGTTGCTGGCCGACGCACCGGATCCGGTATGGGCTTGCACGGCTTGGCCATGGGACACGATGAGCACGCGTTGGGCTTTGGTGATGGCACGCAGCAGTTTGTCGGGCAACGGCAGGTGGGCGGGGTCGAGAGGCCGGAAGGCCGGATCGTTCATGGCCTCATCGATGCTGAACGTTGGCGTCGTGAGGTGCTTGGGTGGTGTGTGTCCCACCCGGTGCGGGATCGCGGTGCGAGATGCGGCGTTGCTCAGGTCGAGCGGTGGATGGGGCGGGCGCTTGGCAGTGTTTGGGCCAAGTGCGCGTGGTGTGTACGGGGTCGACGCACACGCGGGTACCCGTGGCGGCCGTTGAAACGGAGTGTGCGAGGCAATCTTGGACACAACACCAACCCTTACATCCGTGATTACGACAAGATTCTTATCGGCTCGTGGGTCGATAATGATGCTTGAGCGAACCGTAGAATAACGGTGACCAGGATCACCTCATCCGCGTCGTTGCCTACCAGTGACTGCCAACGCTCGGTGATGGCCAAAACCGCGGCGACATCCTGTTCGGCCAGACCCTCGTGGCTGCCGGTTTGGCGCTCCTGGTGGAGTAGGTGGCTCAACACCTCAAAATCGGCGGGCGCGATGCGACGCAGGTGCGCTAGCGCCCGGGTGTAAGCTGCATGCGAGCTGTGCCAAACACAGCCTACGCGCGCGCGACCAGGGTCCACGACATTATAGGAGCAACTCTGGCAGGTTTGCTCACTGCCGGGAGGCTCCGGCGGGCCTAACGGACAGCCATCGATCTCGGCGAAGCGCGCGTCCCGGGTGAAACGTGTCAAAATGGCCATGTTTTACCTTGGCCTACGCTAACACGCTTGCCCCCAGAGGTGCCAACCTACGTTGGCAGTGCATTCGGTCGATGTGGGTTATTTAACTGATTTTAGATAGGTTTTATGGATTCATAGAGGGGGCGGTTCCAGGCCAACGCAGGTCGGACAACCCACCCAAACGTCGTACAGCCGGCACACGGCGCAAAAGCCCAAGGACGCCTCCAGTGCAGCAAACAGGGTGAGCCCGCCCACCAAAAGCCAACCGCTGCCAACATAGCCAAGCCCCAACATGATCAGGGCCAACGCTAACATGGCTGTGCCCGTAAGAGCGGCCAGCTGTTTAGGTCGGCCCAAAACGGCACGTTGTTTGGGCCTGAGCCGGCGTGACAGATACGCCGTAAGCGCCGCCAAGGGGCTGGCACGCGGCCCTGCAATGCTGCGGAGCAAAAAGTCGAGCGCCACCAACGCTACTAAAAAGCGACTCTGTAACAGGTAACTAAGCGTCAGCAGGCCCACCACGCCAGCAGCGGTGAAACGGGCGGCCAGCGGTGCTACATGCTCAGGAAAGGCCAACCAAGGTCGTGATCCCTGTGCCGTCGTGAGTGTCATTGGCACCTCCATGCTGCTTGGTACGGTTGCCACTTGGATTGATGTTGTCAATGTCTATAGGATAAATATGATTTAGCTTTAGGGTGACATACCGCGGGCCGTGCGTGGGGCGGAAGAGGGGAAAGCGTGGGTTACTGGTAGCAGAGCGCCAAATAACTTACAGCGATGCACATCCCTGGGCCGGGTTCGGGGCTGCCAACGAAGGTGATGGCGTTCAGCGCGGCGTCGAACACCCAGCCTGCGGTGTTGCTTGGCGGCACCGTCGGGCAGGTGGTCGGATCGGCTGGGCAGCCGCTCGGGCACAGATGCACCTCGATGGTGTTGGCGGTGGCTGGGCGGGAGAGCGGGAATTGGCGCCGGGTGTGGAAGACGTCAATGCCCAGCGTGCCAATGAGGTCGCTCCAGTCGCTAACGCACAGCGAGCGGAATTGGCCGCCCACGGCGGTCACGACGTCGTAGCCCATCTGGTTGGCTTCGGCAGACTGGCAGCTGCCATCGGGCGGGCCAGAGATGGCCGAGATGTTTAGCAGGTCGGGGTTGCCGAGGCCTTTTAGATTTTGGAAGAAGTCGATGTACAGCTGCGCCGAGCCGTCAGATTGATCTTTTTCATCGGTGACCATGAGGATGTAGAGCGCCGCGTCCTCGCGGAAAAAGCCGGCATTCCAATCATCCACGTTGGGGTACTCAAACGTGGCGCGCGCCGCCTGCAACGAAGCTTCTTTGTTGTCGCTGATCGGCCGACCATCGGCGTGCTCCACCGTTTTGACATTACAGCGAAACTGACTGTCCTGTTGGGCCTGCGGTTGG
>JAKLEG010000045.1 GCA_022703175.1 Myxococcota bacterium
CCTTGCGTGCTGAAGTGGCCAGCCTCAACAACCAGATTTCGGCGGGGGATGCTGCGCTCAAGACGATGTGGACCGACAGTAAGTTGGCGCAAACTTCGGCGAGCACCCGCAACCTCGATCGCGCGGGCCTGAACGACACCATCAAGGATGTCGAGTCGATGCAGGAGACCATCCGCAACAAGCGTCAAATGGCCTCCACCGCGTTCCAGAACTTCGACCAAAAGGCCAACCAGTTGTACAACTTGATGGCCTCAGTGTTGAAGTCGGTCAACGAAATGCGCGGCGGCGTGGTCCGCAATATGATGTAGGCCTGGCCTACGTCTGGCGTCACTTCTACGCACCCCACTGTTCGAAGTGTCCGCGCGAACCGGCCCGTCGAACCATGGCAGCTGTTCGCACCCCACGAGGAGAGTTCGATGACGACTGCGGCCCAAGGCCCCAACCTGGCGTTTCTTTCGCAGATCCCCGACCAAGATCTGGAGGAGATCATCGCGGCCATCAAGGCCGGCGCGAAGCACCCTGGGGATGCGATGGGGTTCGGCCCCGAGGCATTGAACGCGATCGAGACCATGGCACTCGGGTACTATCGTTCGCGCATGTTCGACAAAGCGGCGGCGGTGTATGGATTTGCGCTGCAGATGAACAATGAGCGAGCCACAGCGTGGCGTGGCTTAGGGGCCTGTGCCCATGCGGTGAAGCGCTTGGAGTTGGCAGTGCTTTGCTATCGCGCGGCGGTGCAGGCCGATCCCAATGACACCGTTTCGCAGGTGTATTGTGGTGAAGCCTTGTGCCAGAGCGGCCAAAAAGACGAAGGCCTGAAGCTGCTCAACGAGATCATCAAGACAGGCACCAAGAACCCCGACTACAAACCGTACATCACCCGAGCGCGTGCGGTGGTTGGGGCGGGCGGAGGTGTGCCTACCAAACTCGTGTTGAAGAAACAGGGCCAAGCGTTGGCCAAGGAAGCCAGCGAAGCTTTGGCGGAGTTGCCACCGGCCAAAGGTCAGGGCCCAAGCTTTGATCCGAACCGGGACGTCACCGCCGAGGATATGCAGCAGAGCCCCGAGCTGAAGAAGCTGTTGGGTGACTTGGGCAAGGCGGTGGACGATGGCCGGCTGACCTACGCCCAGATCGGTGGTTTCACCGAGACCGAGTTGCAAGGTGCTTACGCATGCGCCTGCAAGTATGCAGAAATGGGGCAGGTGCTGCAGGCTATCCAAATTGCCGGTTACCTGATGTTCCTAGATCCGTACAACGCCGGCTACTACCAACTGGTAGGCATTTGCCTACATCGGATGAAGCAGTACGAAAACGCCGATCATTACTACAAAATGGCCCTAACCTTAGACAAAGAAAACCCAATGACGCTGGTGTATCAGGGTGAGGCCAAGCTCATGTTAGGCCGCGCCGATGAGGGTATTCAGCTGATTAAACAGGGAGTTAACGGTGCCAAGGGCAAGCCAGAGTGGAAAGAGCTGGCCGAGCGAGGCAACGTTTTGATTCGACAATTTGGTGGTCAATAGCGGCCCGATTCAGGCGTTGCTGTGTATGTATGTAGGTACGAAGCCAAGATCATCGACCCGAGCGGAGGAAGCCCTACCATGAGTTCAGTTAACACCACCGGCGGTGCCGCCATTGATACAGCCATTCGCAACCCCGTCAACCTGAGTGAGGTACAGCGCCGCAACGTTGAGCAGCTTCCCAGCGATTTGAACGATGCCCGCAACGAGGTGAATCAGCTCTTGCAGCGGGCCGGGTTGGATCGAGCGGCCGATGGTTCGTTGGTGGTGCGGGACACCGCGTCGATTGGCAAGACCTCCGAAGTGAAGGGGTTGACCAGCGCCGAGCAAGTGTATGGCACCGGTGAAACCCAGCTGAAGCCCCCGGGCCCGCCGAAGATCGAGCTCACCGCGGCGATGCGTCAAGGCGCCGAGAACTTTGCGCGCAACATCGACCAAGTTTTTAATGAAGTGTTTCTGAAACCCGGTGCTGCTGCGCTCGACACCAACACGGGTAGTCGTGGTCAAACGGCGACCAACGCTGTTTTGATCGATCAAAGCATGTCCACGCAGGCGGCAGGCTCCGATGTTACGGGCGCCGGGGCCTCGATTGGCTCGGACGGTGTACAGCAGGCCGGTACCACGGGCAGCGCCACCACCGGTTCGGCTGGGACCGCCGGCGCGACGGGGACGGTGACGCTCACCCAAGATCAGTTCCGGCAAATCATGGAGCTCACGGCTGACGTGCTTTTGGCGGCGTTCCTCAAGTTGAACATCACCGACCCGAACAATACGGTAGAGACCCATAACCGACTCCAAGAGATCATGACGGAGCTCCGGCAGAAGGGTATCGAGGACGCGAAGAAGCAAATCGAGGTGGCGAAGGAGCTGCAAAAACAAGCTGAGGCCGCAGCTGCCCAGGCTCAGTATATTGGCACCATCGTGCAGGTCATCATGATTATCATCATGATTATTTTGACGGTGTTGTCTTGTGGCGCGGCGGCACCGGCGGCGGCGGCAGCGACGACTGCAACGGCAACTGCTACGACCACTGCAACAGCGACGTTGGCCGCGTCGAGTACCGCGGCAGCTGGTGCAGCAGCAGGCGCAACGGCAGGCGCAACGGCAGGCGCGGCAGCGGGTGCGACAGCAGGTGCAGCCGCAGGTACCGCGGGTGGTACCGCAGCAGCATCAGCTGCAGGTACGGCTGCGGGCGAGGCCGCGGGCACGTCCTTGGCTACGAGCGTCAGTACGTCTGGCCTTACCACGGCACAGGCAGAGCTCGCGGTTCAAACGACGACGACCAATGTGATGAACTCGGCTGTGGTGCAAGGCATGAACCAAGCCGAGCGGATGGCGTTCCAAGAGGCCTTCAAGGCCGGCATGCAGACTGGCATGCAGAGCGTTTCGAGCACCATTTCGCAGCAAGCGGTGGGCGCCGCAGTTGAGACGGGGATTCAACGCGCGGCGATGAGCCCGATGATGCAGTCGTTCATGCAGGGGATGGATTTTGCGCAGGGACAGACCACAATGACCCAACGCATGGTCAGCCTCGGCATCAACGTGACCGGTTCGGTGGTGAAGGCGGACGCAGAGCAAACCGCGATGCAGAAGTTTTTGGATGCGCAGCAGGCGGAGATCGAAGCCAAGCGTGCGCGTATGCTCGCCGAGATGGCGCAAGCGCAAATTGAGCAAGAAAACGCCATTATGCAGATGATTGTCGAATCGAAGAACAGCACCGTAGACGCCGTGATGAAGATGATGAGCGCCATGTTCGCCTCATCGCAAAAATTGATGTCGGCCGGCATGGCTAAGTAACGACCTAACGAGCACTTCGGCACCCAGGAGGCCTTCTATGAGCAGCATCAGTGGATTTAGCGGCAGTATGAGCACTCTCATCGACCAAGTTGGTACCAACCAGTATCGGGTGGTGAATCGCCAAGACAAAGACGGCGATGGCGTGACCGACGGTAAGGCGCTCTCGGGCGATGATGGCAAGGTCGTCAACGAAGGCACGCTGAACCAGATGCTGAAGGCCCGCGGCCTAGCTGTCTCTAACGGTGAGTTCCGCTCGGTCGATGGCTTCACACTTACCTCCAGCAACACCAGCGCGGTCACCTCGTTTGGTAGTGACCCGGTGTTGCCGAATGTCAGCGGTGCCTCTGCCTCAGCCACCAGCATGCGCGGCCAAATGGATTGGTACAGCACCACCAAGGGTTTGGATGATGCGGCGTTGATGTGGATGGCGTTGTCGACGTTGGCCACCACGTCGATGCGCGACATGAAAGATGCGAATCAAATCAAGCGGGCCATGCAGAAGGGCAAGCTTGAAGCCAAAACCAACGAAATCAGCGCGTCTGAGTCGCGGATTGCGGCTGAGCGCGCGGCAGCTTCGCAGGCCTTTACCTTTGCTGTGGTTGGGGCCGTGGCAAGCGCGACGTTGGGCGCACTTGCGCAAGGGGGTGCCACTTCGGGTGCCACCTCGGGTGCCGTTCAGGGATTGTCGGGCACGATCGGCAATGTGGTGAACGCCTTTGGCACGATGTTGAGCAAGAACTCTGGACCGCAGGCCGAGGCCGACCGCCAACAGATCCGCGAAAAAGAGTTCGCCAAGCAACAAGAAGTGATGGACATGGCGGTAGAAGAAGCCAAGTCTAACTACGACGAGTCCAAAGAGCTCTTCAAACAAGCGCTCAAGGCGATCTCCGATCACGTGGATCGCGAGGTGCAGGTAACGCAAGCGATTACCCGCGGTTAACGCGGGCGTCGCGAGTGTGAGGCAAAATGAGTGATAACCTCACGGTCACCTCCAAAGCTGGGGGTGTGGTAAGCGACGTTTCCGCGCCGCCAGAGAAGCGTGTTGATGACGGTCGCGATGAGCTTGAGCGCCTGCGCGGCATCGCCAAAGAACGCAGCGGCAAAACGCTCGACGACCGTACCCTCACCGCGATTGTCGAACGCAAAAAAGCCAAGCTGGCGCACGAAAGCCAGGTTCGCGAGTCCAAAACCGAGTTTGCCAAGGCGCAGGGCAAAGAGAGTGTTGGCAACAAGGCCAACGAGCTAGAGACCCGCGCTGCCAAAACCACGGGCGTTCAGGAGACCAAGAGCGCCGACGGTTTATCGGAGCGGGATCGCACCGCGGTCCGTTCGGACCCAAAAGCGGGGCCGCGGCTGCCACCCGCCGAGGGCAAGCCACTCGGCCCCGACCAGGCCAAGGCCATTGCTTCCACATTGCTCGAATGGGTGATGGTGGACGGCAAGCCGCTCGATTTGTCGGCCTACGCCGGCAGTCTGAAGCAACGCTCTGCAACTCCGAATGGCGAGCAGGCGCAGGGCAAGCTGCCCGCAAACTTGAAACAGGCCAGTGGCGCGCTTGGCAACCAAGGGTCGAGCTCTACGGCCCAGGGTGCCAACGGTGCGCGAGCAGCACAAAGCAGTGACAGCACGCCTGCGCGTACACCCGGGCAAACGCCCGCCCAAGCAAGCTCGACTCGGCCAGCGACGCCACAGCAGGGTGCAGGGACAAGGCCGCAGGGAGCTGGCAGTGCGACGCCGGGAAATGCCTGGGTAGCGCCGCAAGCTCGGCCCGGGACGCGGCAACCGGGGGTCATGGGTACCGAAGGCTCGGCGGCGCGTCTGCCGACGACGAGCGGTGCCCCGGGTGCGGCAAGTCTTTCGATGAGCATGCGCACCGGCGGGGCCGGCATGTTGGCCGGCAAAACCGGCGTCAGCCCCGATGGTTTGTTTAATGCTGCTGGCGGGCTTCTGACCCACAGCAGTTTTGACGGCATGAATTTCAATTGGGACGGCTTCTTTGCGATGTTCATGATCAAGTCACAGGCGGACTTGCATGAGTGGCGCAAGATGCTGAAGGAGCTGCGGCGTCTGGAAGGCGAGGCAAACCTGGCGGGTCGAGACGCACAAATCGCCTTGTTGAAGATGCGCCGCTCGTTTGAAAAGCAGGCCGCCATCAGTGGCTTCTGCGATGAGATGAAGCGGATCCCGCGTGCGATGAAACAGGGCGAGGTGAATGCCGCCTTCAACGGCCTCGATCCCGCGCGCTCGCGGGTGCTCACTGAAGAAGCCGAGGCGATGCTCGAATCGCTTTATCCCGGCCAGCATTCCGACCCCAAGAAACGACTCGCCAACAAGCAGGAACCTGGCATTAACGCGCAGATCCCGCGCGGCACGGTGTGGCTGTCGAAGAGCCAAATCGCCAAGCTCTCTGACGCGGCGCCGTTAGGCAGTGACAACAAGCCGCTGTTGGGCAAAGACGGCAAACCGTTGCCCAGCCCGCGTGCGCGCTACATGGAGCTGCGCGGCGAGTTGGAAAAGGTCGCCGGGCCGATTCCGTTGGCCGACATGAAAGCCCGCTCGTTGGCGGCGGCGCAAACAAGCTTGGCACGGCTTGGCAGTCGTAGCGATCCCCAAGCCCAGGCGCTCAAAGCCGATTTGCGCGCCGCCGAGGCGGAGTTGGCCGCAGAGGTACGCACGGCGCGCGACATAGTTATTGGGCAAGTACGCGGTTTCATGGCCGATCCGCTACAGGCAGCCTTGGTGAACGACCGGCGCGGCACCATGCGGGGCCAGCAAGAGGTGATCGAGGCCGGCAAGTTGCGGCCGCTGGCGGCGACGCTGTTCACCTCCGAAGAGAAACCCAACGACAAGCTGAAGGCGGCTCTCGCGCAACGGGACAAAGATCCCGCCCAGCTTGGCGACGATCAACGGCAGCTGCTCACTGATTTGGATAGCTATTACGACTGGAAGTCGCAGAACATCGCCGCCCAGCAGGGCATCACCGTGTTGGACCGGGCGATGGCCCTGTACGAAGGCGAAGGCACTGACAAACCCGATAGCCAAGGTCGCAGCGAGCGCACCGTGCGGTTTGAGGGTGCGCGTGACGAAGCGGTGGCGACGTTGGTGAAACAACGGGCGCAAACCAAGGACGCCGAGGCGCAGGTTGCCCTCGATACGAAGATTGCCGAACTCTCTGGGCAGTTTGCACCGTTCATCGAGCGGGATCAGATTGCCCTCGTTGCCGAGATGAAGGATCCATCCACCGACCCGGGGCAGTTGTCAGGCCAACTCGCAATTGGCGATGACCTCTGCCAAGCCCGGCGCCGCCTGCACTACGATCTGGCTTGGGAGGCTGTGCGTGACAAGGTGGGCGAGGCGGCTCGCAACATCGCCGTGGATCCGAACATTTCCAACGCGGTGGATGGCGCGGTCGAAGGGGCCATTGCGCTTTCGCGTAAGCATCGCGGCGAGGTGGATGGTCTGATGCGCGAAACCGTGGCGCGCGGCCAGGGCATGGTGAACCAGCTGATCCAGGTTATTGGCATGTCGCGGAATCATTGATGTTTGGTTCGGCGCTCGCTGTCGAAAAGTTCGCTCAAGCAGATTGGCAAGGCTACGCCGGACGCGCCGAACGGGGGGTGTCGGTGTTGGCAGAGGCCTGTGGGCAGGATGCTCTTGCGGCACTGGCGCAATTTCGCCGCGTGCGCGGGCTGTTGGGCCGGGCACCCCAACCCGATCGCACCTGCCACGATCCAGTGACCCAGATGGCCGCCGAGGTGATGGCCAACTTGCCGCAGATCATTGAGCTGGTGGCGACCCTCTCAGAAGGGCGCCTCAAAGGTTACGCTTTTTTGTCTCAAGGCCGTCCGGGCGCACCCTTGCCTGTAACGATGGGCACCTTGCTCGCTGCGGCGTTTGAGTTGCTAGTGGCCGAGGGGCGCCGAGACGACGCGGCGCTCTTGGCCGAGGTATTTGCGCTGGCCTTCCCACGCTTAGGGGCGCTGGGCGCCTTATCGCCGTTGGCGCAGGGGCTTATTATTGGTGTTGCCCCTAAAGGCGCACAGCTGGCGATGAAGAGCTATTTCAATACTCGCTTGGATGCCACGAGCGGCCACGGCGAGCGAATCCAAGCGATTCTGCAGCGGCTGGGCCTCACCGACCACGGCCTGTACCACGTTGTGTACGGCCCAAACTCGCCCGCCCGCTTCCACGGTTTGGGTGTCGACCTAGACGGCGATGACCACCGTCGCGCCAAATTATACGTGCGCCTGGAACAACCGGAGCTCACCCCCCTCCTGGGCGCCCTGCTGTCCGGCCTGACACACACAGGTAGTGCAGCCACCCATGATTTGCTCCTGCCCATCCATGCGTTTGAGGCGGCCCTGCAACACCCAAGCCGCATCCAAGAGGTGGAGTTGGCCGTGGCACTTTCATCTCACGCCCCCCCCACCCTTAAGGTGACCTACTTCTTCGCCGGCCAAACAGATCCCAACGTTACACTGGCCTTGCTAACCCAAGCCTTGGGGCAAATTGGCTACATCCCCCCACTTGCCAAGCTCTGGCAGGCCCTCACCGGGCCGCGCGACCGCACGCTGAGTCAGGCACACCCCCTGCATGGGGTCGGCATCGAGCTGCCCACTGGCGCCCCCCCCAAGGTGAACCTCTACCTGCAACCCACTCTCTAGAGTCATCTTTGACATATTTTTCCTATGTTAATAGTATGGTTTTAAGATACTGTTATTGTTGAATAATTATAAGATGCCAAAATTATTTCGGTTTGAGCTGCGACCCAACGGAGAATCTGTTGCATTACCTAGGCCATTCGCCATATAGGGAAGCAACACTTTGTAATTTCTAGCAAAAAAGGCCACCGCATGGCTTTCGGGTTCCTCACCCCCCCCGCGGGGTTCATCGGCAGAGACGAATACGTTGCGCGTTTCAAGGCTCGGATGGAGCACTATGGCTTCTTCCTGTATGGCGGCATAGCCGGCATCGGGAAGACGGGCTTGTTGCTTCGCCTCGGGCGGGAAACCAAGCGGCTCGGGCTCAAAGGCTCGCTGTACGTGGCGCTAGCGCCAGGCGAGACCATTCCTTCTCTGTTCAGCCGCGTCGAGGCGATGGCCAAGAACCGCGGCAGCGAACCCGACCGCCAGGGCGACCCCTTTGGCCGTTTGGTGGCGCTCCTGGAGCGACAGAAGTTGGCGTTGCTTTTGGATGACGTTCACTACCTACGTCGCGAGGATTTGCTGTCGCTGATTCGCGCGGTGCGCACCCGTCGGGGTTCGTACCGGGTATTGGCCGCAGGTCGGGGGGACCAGGAGCTGCCGGCCATCGATTCCGCCGAAATTCACGTGGAGCGCGTGGGGCCGTTGTCGAGCGACGAAGTACGCAAGGTGGCCGAGAGCGGCAGCGTACGTGGCGAGGCGCTGGAGCGCCTGGTGGCTGATGCAGCCCGCGGCGGTTGCTCGGGACATGCACTGACGTTGCGCTTTTTGGTGGCCTGTGGCAGCGAGGCGATGCCGCCCGACACTTTCTTTGTGGGCCAATCGTCCCGCTCGGTAAGCGCCTTCAAGCTCCTGATGGAGCAGGCCAGCAAGAGCTGGGATCCCAAAGAAATCGAGGCCTTAAAAGGCCTGGCCAAGGTTGCCACGCCGCTTAGCAAAACCGTGGCGACCCGTGCGTTTGGGGCGCCGATTGTGAAGCTCCTGAAGAAGGGGCTCCTACTTTCGGTGAGCGACGACCTGTACGTACACGATTTGGTGGGCCAGATGTTGCTTGGGCCCACTGACAGCCTGTCCGACACCGCCGCGAAGGCGGTGGCTAAGCACTTGAAGGAAGCTGGTATCGAGCAGGGCGAGCCGCTCAAGGTCATTCGCGCGGCCGAGCTTTTGGCCTCTTCTGGGAATGCTGCCGATGCGGTTACGACGCTCACCTCTGGGTGGGAATCGGCCCGGCACTTCCCGTTTGTTGAGGCGTTCTTGAAGAGCGTCGCCTCGATTCCGAGCACGCCGGCCACCGAGCGTCGGTTGAAGCTGTTATCGGCACGGGCGCGCCTGAAGCTGTCCAACAGCCAGGCGCTCCGCGAGGAGCTCGAAGAGCTCGCCCGCGACAAAGACACGTGGACCCAATCACGGGCCTTGGCGGCGCTCACCGAGGCCTATGCTGAGGCTGCCGAGCCACCTAAGTCAGTGAAGGCATTCCGCGCGGTGCAGGCTAAGATCGTGGGCAAAGAGCTGTACGTCGCGGCTGGCGTGGCTGCGGCCAATGCCCTCACCCGCCTGAACCGCTTCGACGAGGCCGAAACCCTGGCGCGCACTTTGCTCGCCATGGTGAAAGGCGACAAGAGCCTGCTTGACCGCGAAGGTGAGCTGCGCCGTTTGGTGGCGCGCATCTACGCGCAAGCTGGCGATTTGGAAAACGCGGTCACCGAGGCCCAGGCCGCCGCCAAGGCGTTTGAAGCGGCGGGCGATTTGTACCATGCCGCCACGGCGCACGGCTTTGTGGGTGATATTTATCGAGAAACCGGCGACTTTGAGCTGGCCAAGGCCGCCTTCTTGCGCTTCCACGACCAGGCCTTGAAGTGGGGCGACCGCGACCTGGTGCAGGTGGCGGAGCTGGCCGACGCTTGGGTGTCGTTGGACATTGGCGACTTGACCCATGCGGCTAAGCAGATCGCGGCGGTGGAAAAAGACCTGAGTCCGGCCCCGAGTCGGCGCTTGAAGCGCTACTTGGCGGCGGCGCGGGCCTTGTTGGATGCTGGGCGCGGCAAGCATGCGGCGGCGGCCGAGCAGCTAGCGCGCGTGATCGAAGTGTGGGATAGCGCGGCGCAACGGGCGTTGGCTGATATTTTGCGTGCCCAACAGGTACGCTCGCTCATTGCAGCCAATGAGTTGGACAGCGCGCGGACCCTGGTGGACGCAGCCTTGAAGCGCTTGGATGTCCGTACGCAGGCGCCGCGGGTGGCGATGTTCTTGCGCGAAAGCGCGCTGATTCGCTTGCGCCTTAAAGATGTCAAAGCCGCGATGGGCGAGCTGGCGCAGGCTCGCAAGCTGTTTGGCAAGGGTGGCAACCGGCGCGAAGAGGCGCTCACGTTGTATCGCATCGCCCACGCCGCCTTCGAAGAGGGCGATTTGGATTTGGCCCAGAAGAGCGCCCAGGAGGCGTTGGAGCTGGGGCGCAAAATCAAGCATGCCCGCGTGGTGGCACAATGCCTGGATTTGCAAGGGCGCTTGGCGCTCGTGCAAGGGGACGCCAAGAGCGCGGCCTCGCTGGGCAAGCAGGCGTTGCAGGCGCTGCGCAAGCTGGGTGACGAGATGGGCACCCTGCACGTCTCCGAGGCGCTGTTGCGAGCGTTGATTGCCGCGGGTGATCTCGCGGGCGCAATTCGCTTGGGCCCGAAGGTCAGTGAGCAGGCCGAGAAGCTAGAAATCCGCGAAGTGCGCGTGCGTGCTATTATTCTCACCGGAGTGGCGCTGATTCGTCGTGGCCGGGTCGAGCCGGCGACGCGTTGCTTCCGTGAGTTGGGCGAGAGCTCGTTGTCGCCTTTGACCACGGCGCTCATGTGGCGCTTGGGTGAAGCGTTGGCGGCTGTGACCGGCCAACTCCCCGAAGTATTGAGTCGCCGGGCCTTGTGGGTGGCGGCGGTCAAACGCCTGCCTGACATGCAACAGCAGGTGGCGCGGCGCTTTTTGGAGCAGCTCGATCTGCCGCCCAACGACCGTTCGATTCTCAAAACCAAAGATGGCGAACAGTCACTGAGCAACGACGACATCGCTTGGCACGACGTCTCGACCTATCCGCTGTTCATCGACGTGCTTTACCGTCGCGTGTTGCGCAAGGGTCAAGCGGTTGCCGGCCTGACCGACGATCAGCTGCGCCTGTTTGCCAAGATCGCTGCGGCCGAGCCGCCAACGTTGCCGATGGCAGAGGCGTTCAAGGTGTATTTCAACGAGGAGCCGGGCGACAAACCGGAGAAGAAGTTGAAGGCACCGGTGGCCGAGCTACAAAAGGCGTTCAAAGATATCTCTGGCATGAAGGTGGAGATGGACAAGGTCGCGATCACGGTGACCTTGCCGAAGAACGTCACGATGCTGGTGCCCAGCTATGCCGCACACGCGCAACTGTCGTCCACCCACAAGAAGGTGCTGCGACAACTGCGCCGCTACGGCACGCTGCCGCTTAACAGCCTGCAAGAAGAGCTCAAGCTGAATCGCGCTGCCACCCGCCGAGAGTTGAATGCGCTGGTGAAGCTAAAGCTCGTGCAAGCCGTGCGTGATGGCCGCGGGCAGGCGTTCCGGTTGATCTAGCCTGTCTTCAAAGCCTCGGTTGATCTGTCCGGCCGCAAGATGTTTGAGCTTTCGACATGGGCGGCGAACTGTAGCCTGAGCGTTGCTTCTGCCGCGGCCGCTTCGATGGAAGCGGCTAGGTAATTACGAGCGCCCGCGGATCGAGCGTGCCATTCTCCAGCCGTGTGCGAAACAGCCGCGCCTCCATGCCAAAGAAGTGGCACCAGGCGTTGGCGTGGTTAAGCTTTTGCCCGGTTTCGTCCACGCCGTAAGCCGTGCCGCCCGAGGGCATCAGATAGCTGTCCAAAAGTGTCCACAATTCAGGAAGATGCGTCTCCCACTCGAAGTGCAGTGTGGGTTTGAGGGCTTTGGCGATGCAGTAGGCGCGTAGGCACTGGGCCACCACGTCGCTGCGCAGGCCGCGGATCGTGAGCGCCGGGTTGTCTGACCATTGGTGCAAGCGGTCCGGGCGCACCAGGCACGTACGAAAGGCCCAATCGAGCGCGCGGGCGGCGGGGTCGAGCAAATCGCTGCGACCTGCGTGCGCGGCCAAGTACAGCAAGCCTTCAATGACGTAGGCGTTCGGATGCAAGTGCGTGGCTTCGCCGTTGGGATAATAGGTGGGGAAACGCCCTTCTGGGCGTTGGGCGGCCAGCGTGTTTTTGAGCAGCGCTTGGGTAAGAGCCTCGTAGCGCGGTTCGTGCGTGGCCTCACTGAGCGCGTGCAAGAACATCGCGCCCTTGAGCTCAAACGGCCCGAAATGCTGTGACCAGCGCGCAGCCTCGGGGAGCGCCGCCATGGTATGCAGGTCGATGGCCCAGTGACGTTTGCCCTCGGGGTCTTGAAAACGCTCGACGCAAAAGTCGCCAATCTTTTTAGCAGCCGCAAGCCAGCGTTCGTCGTGCGTGATGGCGTAGGTGTTCATAAGGCCATAACCCACCATCGTGGCATCGAAAAACAGCGTCAGGCCGCGCTCGAACGCGAAAGGGTCGTCGCCCGCTTTTCCTTGTGCGAACTTGCGCGTCAGGACGCCGCCCGATGGATGCTGTGCGACCTCGGTGATCCACGTGGCCGCACGCACCGCGCGCTCGCGCCACGGCCCCTGCGGGTCAACGGCGTGGAGATTGGCACACAAGCTTAAGAAATAGCCGGTGATTTCGGAGTACACGAAGGCCGGCTCACCGGTTTGTTCGTTGAGCCAGGCGTACACACCGCCAGCATCGCTTGCGCTAGGCGGGGCCTGAATGCCGGAGTCTAGAAGCCAACGGAGTTGAGAAGCGTAACGGGTCAAAAAGCTCGATTGCATTGTGCACAGCGTGCCGGCAGGCCCGGCGTAAGAGAATATCTTTGCCCACATGCGCAGCGGTAGCCTTTGAGCCGCGCCGGGACACCCACGTACAAACCATACGGAACTGTATCGGCCGTGACCACGGCGCCCGCGGCGATGAAACAGTAAGGCGCCAAGTTCACGTCGCTCATGATGGTGGCGTTGGCGCCAATCGTAGCGCCCTGAGAGACGTGCCAGGAGGTGCCGCTTAAGTCGCGAGTGTGCGCAAAGGTCGGGTCGGGGTCGTTAACGAACACCACGTGCGGCCCCACGAAGACATCGTCACCCAAGCTCACGGGGCGGTAGATACAAGCGTGGTTGTGGATCCAACAGCGGTGGCCAATCTGCACGCCGCGGTCGACGTAAGCGCCATGGCCCACCTTGCAGTCGCTGCCAAGCACCGCGCCTGCAGCGATGCAAACATGCGACCAAACCACTGTACCGGAGCCCAAGCGAGCGTCCGGGTCGACCACCGCGGTCGGGTGGATTACGGGCGGGGTTGCTGCTTCTGCCACGCGATGTTCCTCTTCAGACCTTCGTCAAAGCTTACCTGCGGCGTCCAGCCAAAGAGGCGCTTGGCTTTGGAGTTGTCGCACAAGAGGTGGCGCACTTCGGCGAGCCGCATGTCGTCGAAGCTGATGGTGCTCTTGCTACCTGAGAGCGCCACGATGCGTTCGGCGGTGTGCTTGATGCTAAAGCTTTGGCCAGCGCCAAAGTTCACCACCTCGCCCACGGCCGCCGGATGCGAGCCCATCAGCATGAAGCCGCGCACCATGTCATCCACATAGGTGAAATCGCGCGCTTGCGAGCCGTCGCCATGCACGGTGAGTGGCTCGTTTCGGAGTGCCATGCCGATGAACTTGGGGATCACGTCGTAGACGTGGCGCGGCCCAAAGGTGTTAAACGGCCTGATGATGGCAATCGGCGAGCCGTAGGTAACGTTGTACGAGTAGGCCAAGCGGTCGGCGGCCACCTTGGAGGCAGCGTACGGCGACGTGGGGTTGAGCCTGTGCTCTTCACCGATCGGCTTGTCGTCGGCGGCGGTGCCATAAACCTCTGAGGAGCTTGTGATCACCGCGCGCTTAAGGTTGGGCAAATGGCGCACGGCTTCGAGCACGTGCAGCGTGCCGTTGGCGTTGGCGGCAAACACCTCGCCCGGTTGATCAAACGATTTGGGCACGTAGGCCTCGGCGGCCAAGTGCATGATGACATCGGGTTGCACCTCTTGGATGAGTCGGGTGCTCTCTGGATGCGTCAGGTTGCCAGCGATGACCTTTTCGCATTGGGCCTGAATATGCCCCATGCGCCTGAGCCCCAGCTGGCTGGTGCCATGGGTGGAGGTGCCGCGGGTAAAGGCGATCACGCGCGCGCCATCTTTTAGTAGGGCTTCGCACAAGTGTGAGCCCATGAAGCCGTCGGCGCCGGTGACCAAAACGCGAAGATTCTTAAAAGTACTGTCCATTGCGAAGCGGACGCTAACATAGGATGAGAGGGCCAGCCAGAAACTGAGGAAGTGTGGATTTCTTCATTGCAGTCATCTCGTGGACCTCGCTGACAGTATTTTCACTGTACGCTTGGGACCTCTTGGTGTCGCTCGCGGGCTTTCTACCGTTGCCGCTCCCGCCCACGCCCGACGCGCCGAAGAAGCGCTTTGCCATCCTGGTGTGCGCCCACAACGAAGCCAAGGTCGTGGCCGGGGTGGTGCAAAGCTTGCTTAAGCTCGACTACCCGCGGGAGTTGTTTGAGATTTTTGTCGTAGCCGACCACTGCACCGATGACACCGCCCACGTGGCTAATCAGGCCGGTGCCACCGTGCTTGTGCGCGAAGGCTCGCCCAACCGCACCAAGGGCTATGCCTTGCAGTGGGGGATGCGCGAGCTCGCAAGCCGTGGCCCGTTCGACGCGTGCTGTGTCTTCGATGCCGATAACGTGGCGATGCCCAACTTTTTGCAGGTGATGAACGCTTACTTGCACAACGGTCATGTCGCCATTCAGGCCTACCTCGATACCAAAAACCCTTATGACAGCTGGGTTTCTAGCTGCATCGCGCTCGCCTACTTTATTACCAATCGGTTTTGGCTCAGGGCCCGGGCGCGCCTGCGGTTGGCCACAACGTTGGGTGGCACCGGCGTTTGTTTGGCGTGGCCCATTGTGCGCGACTACCCGTGGGACCCTGGCTCCTTGGCCGACGACCTAGATTTAACGATGAAGCTTTTGGCCACTGCGAACATTCGCGTGTCCTACTGCCCGCATACCCGCACTTACGACGAAAAGCCGACGACGCTTAGGCAATCGGTGCGCCAACGCAGTCGCTGGATGCAGGGGCACAACGACGTGATGTTGCACTGGGTGGGAGCGATGGCGAAAGGCACGCTTACCAAACCCTTGCTGGGGCCGGCTAGCTGCCGCTTTGATGCGTTGTTACACCTGTTGCAGCCGGTGCGGCTGTTGTTGGCTTTTGCCTCGCTCATTGCTTTGGGCCTCGTGGCGCTGGCGTTCCCCGAGCATCCAGGCTTACGCCCGGCGTTCTACTTTACGCTGCCTGGGCTCCTGTTTGCCGGCATGGTGTTCGTGGTGTACCCGCTCGTCGTCGCGCTGTTCGAGCGCGTGCCGTTAAAGTTGCTCCTCTATATGCCGGTGATGTTGCTTTACAGCTTCACTTGGGTACCGGCAGTGACCGTGGGGTTGTTGAAGGTGCGTAAGCGCGTGTGGGTGCATACGGAGCATGGGTAGCGTTCAAGACAGGCCGCCAAAACAGTTGTTTATCGTGATAAGCGACTGTGGGCCAAAGCGTTCATCGCGGCGTGAGCATATCCGCTAACACCCAAAACCCTGTCAGCGTCGATTGTGTGTTGTCCAACGGCTGTTGGGTTGTGGGGTCGAGCCCCCAGGCGAAGCCTCCGTTTGCATGCTGGGCAGCTTGTAAGAATGCGTTCGCATCCGGAGCCGCTTGGCCGAGCTTGGTGGCTAGCTGTTGCAACAGCATCGTGGAGATAACGTCGTAGCTTGGCGTCGCGATGTCGGCGGCAGGGGCTTGGCCGGTGCGCAGATCCAGGTAGCCGGAGATGCCTGGCACATCATGCGCGAGCCAATTCCAAAACAGGTTTGCGGCATAAGCGTCATTTTGAGCAATGCCGAGCGCGGCCCGCAACGAGTCATCGGCTACCACCAAGTTGGGGTCGGCATAGGCGTGAAAGTTCGCGACGTTAAACGCTTGCGCAGGGTAGCCCGGGTCGTAGTGGTCGTAGTAGGCCCCTGAGGCCGTTTGTCCTTGCGCCAAAAATGCATACGAGGTGTTGGCCAGGTCGGCAAACGAGATGTCGCCCGTGTGGGCGGCTAGGCGTGTGAGCACCGGCAACCAGAACAACAAACGCCCCACGGCGATGCGGTTGTCGAAAGCGCCCTGGTCGGTGACCGCTTTCATCGGCACGTGGTGCGGCTCGCTCCAGACGCTGTAGCGCTCACCGTGGCTCATCACGTCGCGGAGCCAGCGGCCGGTGGTGTGTGCGGCCTCAAGGTATTGGGCGTCACCGGTGGTTTCATACATTTCTAGGAGTGCATCCATCACTGCCAGGTTGTCGCCGCTGTCGTACAGGTAGTTGGCCACGTAGGCCCCGCTGTTGGTTTGGGTGACTTCCGACGGGAAAGCACCTGCGAGGCGCTCGCCCAAGTCGCCTGCGCCATCGTGCTGCCACGCGAGCAGGGCTTGGGCTGTGCGGGCAGCGTCGGCTGGGCGATTTAGGCGTAAAAAGAAGCGCACCGCTTCGGCCGAGATCATGGTGGAGATGAACCAGGGCACTTCAGTGTCGCGATCGTAGTAGGCGTAGTACAAGTCACGCACCGCGGGGTCGGTGGCGCGACCATGGATGTCCAAAAAGCCGACGAAGGCTTGTGTGGCAGCGTCGACCTGGCTGGTTGCGGTATCGTTGGGGAGCGCAGTGCTATCACCTAGGGTCGCAGGCTCGGTGCCACAACCGCTTGCCAACCAAGCTATCACCATACTCACCGCTGCGCCGCCGCCAACACGTCCCATACCGGGGTGTTATTGCTAGCCCTGTGCCAGGGTTTTGAAATCAAATAGTTACGTAGTTACGAGTAGTTATGCCATGGTCACGGTGACCCAGGGGGTGTGTTTGGCAAGGATTGGCATGACCCTGGGCAACGTTCACCCGGCCACGATGGTGGGTTGGGGGTGGGCGCGGTTCCCAGCCGTCGGGGCCATGCGGGTGATGCGCGTGCGCTTGTCAGTACCGCGACCGTGAGGGAGCGGTGGGCGTATGGAACGGCCTCGGGGGCAATGCGGCGTCGTTTGAGGTGGGTCCCAGCTGGGCCGCTCCCTCACGGTCGCGGTACTGTCTTGAAGCCAGCGCAACCCCGGCGTTTAGGATCCGCACCCGGAGTCGGGCGCGTTCCTGTTGCCTTTGCAACAAGCGTGATAATTGGGAGGCTATTGGAGAAGGAGCTCGTGCATGACCGGCTCGAATCGCCGTCAGTTTCTGCTCAGCGCCGCAGGGCTAACAGGAGGCCTACTCCTCGGCCGTCGCCTTCAGGCAGCCAACGAGTGTTTGGTGAAGAGTGTGGAGCAGCCGCTGAGTTATGCGACGCATCTGGGCAATTTAAAGGGTGCCACCGTCGATCGGGTACGGTTTGAGGCGTGGCTTCGTGGGCCGGCACTTTGCGCCGCGGCGGGTGCGCGCAACATGGTGTGGAACTTCTACGACCCCGTCAAAAAGGTGGGGCGCTGGGTCTATCCAATGCTCTCCGGCAAGGCGATCTTGTGGCACCTGCAGGCCGGGCAGGTGGACGACGCCAAACGTTTGGCGTCGGCGCTGTTCAAGTGGCAACAGATCCGCAACGACGGGCTCTGGGCGCGTTCGTATGGCGCGTTCCCGAGTGTCGTGGAGCAAGACGGCGAGCACTTCAAAACTGGGGATTGCTACTATGCTGGTGACAACTTGGTGTTGTTGGATGCATTGGTGGCTTTGCACAGGCGCACGGGCGAGATTCGCTACCTGAACAGCGCCATCGGGATTGGCACATGGCTTACCTCCGTCATGTGTCAGGGCCACCGTTATGGTGTGTGGACCGAAGACCACGGTGCGCCGATGTACTACGTCCGCCAGAGCGGCGATTTCAGCAATCACATCCATTTGAACGTGGAGATGATGTGGATCGGGGCGCTTACACGTTTGGGTGAGCTCACTGGCGAAAGTGTCTACTGTGCCCAGGCCGAAAAGGCGCGTGCCTTCTATGTGCAGGGGCAGCTACCCAACGGTGCGTTTTACGACCACTATGATCCGAGCTACCCGCCTAAGTCATTCGATCGCGAGCGTTTCGTGGCCTATCAGCCTAATCAGGTCATCTCTGACAACCAGCTGCGATGCGCTTTGGGCGCCTGCCGTATGGGCCGCATCGATATGGCGCAAAGGTTCTTCCGTTGGCTAAAGCCGGAAGATGGCGCAGTTCCTGCCTATCTGAACTTGGCCACGGGCAGCTCGGGGTTTCCCGACAAGCAAGACGCTTACTATGACGTTTCGTCCTCAGGGCTGTATCGCAGCCTCTGCCAATGGCTCAACAAAGGCAAAGAGGCCGAGGTAGCATCTGTATTTTTAAGACAGAGCCAGCATGCTAATGGCGGGTGGTACTGGGGCTTGAAGCGCGGCAGTCTAGCGCCCGTCGCTGAAGAGCAGGCGCCCATTGTTGGTCTATGGGCGACAGCGGATCTGTCGCCGTTTGTTGTGTAGGGCCTGTTCGACACGGCTCGTTAAAAGCCGTGTACCTTGATCGTTAGGGAACAGTGCCGTTGAGTTCATTCAGCCCCATCCTGCATATCGTTCGTGTATTGGCAGGCGTTGGCGACGCTCTCTGCAGTCCAGAGATATCGAGTGCTGCCGTGTCGGGACCAGACTTTCGCAGAGCTCCCTACCAAGAGTGCTTCCCGAAGCCGACGGGTGCTCCATGATTTCCAAGCGTTCATAACCAGTTCCGGTCTACAGGCTGCAGAGACGACGACATGTACATGGTTGGTGCGCACGTTGATGGCATGTACCTGCCAGCCTCGATGATCGCTTACCTCCAGAAGCGTACGCATTACGAGATTGCGTTGGCAGGTGCTCAGCAATGTGGGCTCACTCTGCAACTGCTGGGCTGCTATTTGGCGCCGCGTATCATTGGGGCTGAGTAGAGGCGTATCTGGGGCGTTGTGAAATCGGTCAACAGAGCCGCGCTCATCACCATGTAGCCACGTGCCATAACAACGAAAGGTCACCAGATACGCTATAGGAAACCCATCGGTTGAGTTCACCGCTCCCTGACGGTCGCGGTACTGTCTTGACGTCATCTTTGCTCCCTCACCGAGTTGTCACCCCATGGGCCGCGTGCGGCTCAGTTTTTTGAATACACGGCAGGGAAAGCGCTGGTTGTGCTCACCACCCCCTGCCGGTTGCGATGCGGCCTTGGCTGTCGATTCCCACGACCTTTGACCCCTCTGGCCTAAAGTTTCTCACGAGCATTGACCCCCCTGCACCTGGAGTTTCCCAGGAGCATTGACCCCTCTGCGTGACCTGAACC
>JAKLEG010000450.1 GCA_022703175.1 Myxococcota bacterium
TGAGCCCACAGCTTTTGCAACGCTAGGGGCAGGTTGCGGGTGAGGGCGCCGCCTCGTAGGGGCTCCATCGCGATGACGCCGATTTGGCGGGCGGCTGCATACTCTAAGCCTGCGGTGCCGGCCTGAAACTCGGTGTCTATGTAGTTGTATTGGATTTGGCAGAACTCCCACGGGTAAGCGTCGACGATGCGTTTAAACAGAGTCAACGAATCATGGAATGAAAAACCAACGTGGCGGATACGCCCTTGCTCTTGAAAGCGCGCCATCGCTTGTAGGCCGCCGAACTTCTCCACCGTCTGCCAGCTATCGGCGTTGAGGGCGTGCAACATGTAGAAGTCGAGCTGCTCGGTGCCCAGCCGCTTTAGCTGTTCGCTTAAGAGCCGTTCCCAATCCCGCTCATGTTGCACCAGCCACACCGGCAACTTGGTGGCGAGCTGCACCTTGGCGCGATAGCCGCCTTGCAACGCTCGGCCGACGAACGTCTCGCTCTGGCCGCCATGGTAGGGGTAGGCGGTATCGACGTAGTTGACGCCCGAGTTGATGGCTCGGCGCAACAGCAGCGTGGCGGCGGGCTCGTCAATCTGTGCGAGGTTGCCACCCACAATCGGCAGGCGCATGCAGCCAAAGCCTAATACAGAGATCTTCTCGCCAGGAAACTTGGGGAAGGTGCGGTACTGCATGGTGGGCCTCAGGTGTAGAGTCATACCACAATATGCACGGCGGTAAGCATCAGCCCTTGCGCTTCGGTGCCAGAGCCGGCACTTGTAGCTCATGGAAAAAATCAAGCTCACAGAGCTCGTCGACTGCGCGGGTTGAGCGGCTAAGCTTAGCCCAACGGCGTTGCGGCTCCTACTCGACGCGCTCCCGCCTGCGACGGATGAGCGCATCCTCATTGGCTTTGCCAACGCCGAGGATGCCGCGGTGTATCGGCTGGATGCCGAGCGGGCCTTGGTTTTTACCACCGACATCATCACGCCGCTGGTTGATGACCCCGAGCTGTTTGGCGCGATTGCCGCCACCAACGCGCTCTCCGACGTTTACGCGATGGGCGGTATCCCCCTGATGGCCCTGAGCTTTTTGGCAGTACCCGCAACGCTACCGCCGGCGGTGACCGCAGCGATTGCCAAAGGTGGGGCTACAGCATCACTTAAAGCAGGGGCACCTGTGGTAGGTGGCCACTCGGTGGAGGCGCGCGACTTGATGTACGGTTTGGCCGTGGTGGGCCTGGCCCACCCCGACAAGCTATTCAGAAATGACCGCCTGCAGGTTGGCGATGCGTTGATTCTGACCAAGCCTCTGGGCACCGGAGCGCTCACCACCGCGCTCAAGAACGACGCGCTCGCTGAGGCCGACCTGGCGGCTGCGATTGCCGGCATGACCCAGACGAATGCGGCTGCAGTGACACCGATGCATGCCGCAGGGGTGAAAGCGGCCACGGACATCACAGGTTTTGGTTTGTTGGGTCACGCTGCCGAGCAAGCGCGCGCGTCTGGGGTGCGGGTGGTGCTCGATACCCACACGTTGCCGGAGTATCCCCGCGCCCGCGAGATGTTGGCTGCCGGCTTTCGTACGCGAGCCAGCAAAGGCAACCTCGACTATGCGTTGGGGCTCGGGCCGGTGGTGTGTGAGGGCGAGGTGGATCTGCTCACCCGCGACCCACAGACCTCCGGTGGTCTGCTTGTCGCGGTGGCTGCTGAAGGTTGTGCGTCGCTCATTGACGCGTTGAGGCGTGCCGGTTATGTGCACGCCGCGCGCGTCGGTGAGGTTCGCACAGGTGCGGGCCTGGAACTACGCTAATGCCGGCGCCTAGCGAGGTGCATGATGCTGCGAACTCTGCTCGTGTCGTTGTTGGCGTTGCCTCTCCTGACCGCCTGTCCGAGCCGCGAGGAGGTGCTGAAGGCCGCCGAAGATAAAGCCAAACTCGAAGTCGAAAAGAAGGCGGTCATGGCCAAGGGGATGGGTGAAGCACTTTCCGAATCGGGCAAAGTCGGCGCCGAAAGCTTGGGCCAAGGCGTGGGGGATGTGCTCAAAGGCGCGATGCGCGGCGTGGACGCGAGTCTTCAGGCCGTGAAAGTCACGCCGGTGGCGGCGCTTGCCGAGCAAGGGGTGCGCGTGGAGCGAGCCAGCCGCGGCGCGGACAAAGCCGAGGGCGCCAAAGTGATCTCAGTGTACCTGGTGGCCGACAAGAAGTTCGCTGGCACGCTCGAATTGCGCGCTCTGGATAAGACCGGCAAAGAGGTGGGTCGCGGCAGCATGGCGATTTCAGCCGAAGCGCAAAGCGCTCAATACGTCGACTTTGCGTTCGATGTTCGGACGCCCCTCGATCTGGTGGATCAGTTTGAGCTGCGTTTGAAAGGCTAGTCCGGTCAGTAGATGTCTTACGCAGCATTTTCTTTGGGCCTGCGCGCCCGCTTGCGCGTTTTGCTCCGGTTGTCGATTCCGCTGTTGGCTCTGTGGCTGTCGCTTCTGGTGCTCAGGCAACAGCTGGTCACCGAAGTGAATATGACGATGCCGCAGGCCTTCAAGGCCGGGCTGTTGTTTGGCTACTACAACGATTGGCTGGCGGTGATGTTGGCGGCCAACGTGGTGGCGGTTTTGTGGGCTGTCACCGGGCTGTCCTCGCGCATCTCTTGGCCGGTCATGATGCTCGTGGTTTTTATCGCGAGCCTCTCGAACGTGCTCTACTTCCGCTTTTTCGGCATGCGGCTGGATTGGTGGATCGTGGCGCTGCAGTGGAGTGACCTGGGCGTGGTGGGTGGCTCGGCCACGCAGCTCTCCCTTACCTGGCCGGTAGCGCTCTCCACGCTGTTTGCGCTCCTGTCATTAGGCCTGGGTGTTGCTAAGCGGCACGCGTTAGCGCCATTGTCGTTTACGCAGGCACCGCTCAAACGGCGTGGCTTGGCACTGGTCAAAGTCGTACCGCTCGTGTTGCTGACGGTGTTGCTGTGGCGGCTGCCGCGCGTTTTCGACAACGACATTTTCAGCAACATCGTCTCCGACAACGTCATTCGTGCTTGGGTCAGCCAGTGGGAAAACAGTCAGTTGTTTGCGGGCGCCGGCACCGAATGGGCCGACAGCCTGCAATCGGCCGCTGCGCTCACCGACCGCCAAGCTCCAGCACGTGCTTTGATGACCTATCGCGATTTTGCCAACCCAGCAGCGATCTCGACACCCATCGAAGCGCCAGTGGACGGTTTGCCGCGCGGTAGCGAAGCAACGGACGTACCTCTGGTGCGTAAGCTACGTGCCGATCCCGAGACGACGCGGGCGTTGCGCGCACGTTTTGGTTTGCCGGCCGATGGCCCCATCCACGTGATTCTGCTGTTCTTGGAGAGCGTGCGCGTCTTCGAGCTTGAGCATCCTGCGGTGGCGCCCGAAATCTTTCCAGGGTTGAACCAGGTGCTGCGCGAACATGCGATCTGGTTTCAGCAGGCCTATTCATCCAGCTTTACGGCAGGCCAAACGGTGCGTGGCCAATTCAGCACTCAGTGCTCGATGCTGCCCAACATCACCGGTGCGGCCACCTACATTGCGCACGCCACGCTCAATGTTCGTTGCCTGCCCCAGCTGCTTTACGACAACGGCTACGCCACGGTGTGGATGAACGGCTACAAGGCTTCGTACCACAATAAACAAACCTTCGAGATGCTGCATGGCATGCAGCGCTTCTATGATGAGACAGCCTTCCAACAACGCGGCGTCACCAAGCGTTTGGGCCGTTGGGGCTTGGCGGATGGGCCGTTCTTGCAGGAGAGCATCGACCTGTTTTCGGAGATCGCCTCAGAAGGCAAGCCGGTCTACGTGAACATGCTCACCATCAGCACCCATCACCCCTACGCTGCGATCTCCGAAGCCCCCCTGTCGGCAGCGCTCAATGCCGCCACCGCTGGCAACGAGAACTATCGTAACTACCTGTCACAACTGCGCTATAGCGACATGTCCGTCTCGGCCTTCTTTGCGGAGTTTTTCAAACGCCCAGAGGCCGACCGAACCCTCTTTGTGGTGTTGGGCGACCACAGCACCCCGGTGACGCCGCACATTCCGCTGACGCCGGTGCAACAAGAGGAGCTGCGCTTTCGTATCCTGATGGCGGTGGTGACGAAGAACATGCCGCACCCGGAAGTGATTCAGGCGCCGGTGCATCAAGTGGACGTGGCTCCCACAATCGCGCGCACCGTGGGCGCGACCGGCGTTGTGGCCTGGGTTGGGCAAGGGTTGTTCTCGGGCGCTGGCAGGCCCTGGGTCTACCAAAAAAACCATGAGGTCTCGTATCGGTTGGCAAACCGCGCTTGCTACACCGCGCGGGGCGGCGCGCAGTTGGGTTGCTTCGACCTCACCGGCAAGGACCCGCTGTTTGATGAGGCGCTTGCGCCCCTCCCAGTGGATCTGCAGTTGGATACTTTCTTCCGCGACGTGATCACAGCCAACATGCAGGCCATAGTGTTCAACGCCGTGATGCCCAAGCACGAATAGCTGACGCAATTGTCACCCGGAATAACCTCCGAGTCTCCGAGGTTCTGCGTGGCGGCGCACCTTTAACTCTGCTAGAGGGGCGCCCGCAGCATGAAACTACAAGTTGCCCGGGAGCAACCATGATCGAAACCAGAGGTCTCACCAAACTCTACCGCGACCTCGTGGCCGTCGAAGACGTGACTTTCTCCATAGGCAAAGGGGAGATCGTCGGCTTCTTGGGCCCGAACGGCGCCGGCAAGACCACCACGATGAAGATGCTCACAGGCTTCATGCCGGCCTCGCGTGGCCAAGCCAAAGTCGCTGGCTACGACGTCTTTGAGCAACCGATGGAAGTGAAACGGCGGGTGGGCTATCTGCCGGAACATCCGCCGGTGTACCCGGAACTGACGGTGGTGGAATACCTTAAGTTCGTGGGTCGCCTAAAAGACCTCACAAGCAAGAAGCTCGCTGATGAGGTTGAACGCGTGGTGGAGCGGGTGGGGCTTACCACCGTGGCCGATCGCCTGATTCGCAATATCTCCAAGGGCTACCAACAACGCACGGGGCTCGCACAAGCGCTGTTGGGTTCCCCCGAGGTGCTGATTTTGGATGAGCCGACGGTCGGATTGGACCCCCGGCAAATCGTCGAGGTGCGCAAGATCATTAAAGATCTAGGCGGTTCGCACACAGTCATTCTGTCCACACACATCTTGCAAGAGG
>JAKLEG010000451.1 GCA_022703175.1 Myxococcota bacterium
GGACCTGTTCAATCTCGATGGCCTGGAGTTCTATGGAAAGGTGAACTTGCTGAAGGGCGGCGTGTTGTTTGCCGATCAGGTGCTCACGCTGAGCGACACCTTCAACTGTGAAGTGAAAACGGAGGCCCAGGGGCAGGGCCTGGATGGGGTTTTGCAGAGTCGCGGGGCCAGTCTTGTCAGCGTGCGCGCAGGCGTGGATACCCACGTGTGGGATCCCGAAACTGACGCGGCGCTCGCCAAACCGTTTTCGGTGAGTTCGTTGCACGGCAAGGTCGTCTGCAAGGCCGCACTCCAGCTGGAGTGCAATTTGCCCGAGGCCAAGGTGCCATTGTTAGCCTTTGTTTCCCCGGTTGAGGCGGAACGCGGTGCGGACCTATTGGTAGAGATTCTGCCTGAGCTGCTCGCGCTCGATCTCCAGCTGGTGGTGGTTGGTGTCGGCACGCCGGCACTCGAACGGCAGTTATCGGCAGCGGCTCGCGCGGCCCCGGCAAAATTGGCGGTGCGCTTGGTGGACGATGTGGCGTTGACCCATCGGGTGCTGGCTGGCGCTGACCTGTTGTTGGCACCAGCGCGCACAGCTCCGTGGATGCCTGAGGCGATTGCCGCCTTGCGATATGGCACGTTGCCGGTGGCACGACGCACGGGCGTCCTCGCCGACATGCTTGTGGACTATTTACCCAGCACGATTGCCGAAAAGACCGCGGAGGCCTTTCTATTTGAGCACGTGGATGCCAAGGATTTTCTGAAGGCCGTGCTGTTGGCGTTGAGCGTGCACCGCAGCAAGAAAGAGTGGCGCACCCTCGTGCAGGCAGCGATGCGGCATGAGGTGGGCTTGGATGTCACGGCCGGAGAGCTGCTCAGTCGTTACGCGACGTTGCTGGGCGCGGCTTCCACGTAACCAAGGGGTGTTCGGTCGCTTGCCATCTCGCGTCGCGGCCATGCCTGCGGGGGGTGGTTGGCTATTCCTCCAGACGCGTGCCGTACCACCAGGAGTTGTCGTCCAATTCGCCACCAAAGAAGGCGAAGTCGGTATCGCCAATAAGCGCACTCTCAGCGTTGTCTGTGGGGTCGGTGGGATCGCCCAGTTGGTCGGCTAGGCCACCCACCGGGTTGTCATAGATCAAGGCTCGTTGATCGAACCCGAGTTCGAGCATTTGGAGTTCCACGTTTCCAAGGACGTCGTGCAGCGATTGGATCGCTGCCAGTGACGCCGCATTGCAGGCAGCCTCGACGCCGGGCAACTCCGGGACGTCACCATCGGTGATGTTGTAGATAAGGTCGTTGAAGCTCGCTTGAATTCCAGCGCAGTCGATACCTTCGAGGAGATAGGTTTCGAAGTCGCCATACTCGCCATCTGAGGCCGCGGCCGTAATGACGTCCAGCATGACGTTGACAAGCTGAGCGAGGCCAAATTTCACGTTGCGCGGTTTGAGCAGCAGCGTGCGGCCCATGACCTCACCCCTAAACGGCGCAACCTCAATACCGACACGCAGATCGTCATTGGAGTAGTCCACGTCCACCGTGGGGTCGAAGGCGACATCAATGCGGCCGCACTCTGGGTTGTCAGCAAACTCGCTCGGGCCGCCTGGGCAAAGGCTGACGACAAAGAACTGCGCTGAACTCCAGTCCTCTACGCCGTTGATATTTGTACCCAGCGGTGCCACCGGCTCTTGGGTTAGCTGTAGCACCCCACGGGCTTCCATGTTTTCAAAAAGATGAATGAAATCGGCCAAGATCTTCACAAGCGTTTGTGCCCAGGAAGGCACATATTCGGCCACCACCTGGTCAATGAGGCCTTCCAGGATGTCGCCGATAATCGGAATGTCGATCTCCAACTGTCCTGCAAACACCAGGTTCAAGAAATCGATGGCTGGCCCCAGAAAGTCGGTCAAAAATCCCGGGAGCGTGTCAGAGATGTCGAAATGATAGCGGGTGTACCAGGTGCCGCTGACATTCATGGGAGGCACATTGGTGGGGGGCAGGCAGGCACCTGACTGCGGCTCACAGCTCCAGCCATCGGGGCAATCGCTGGTGGAGGTACAGCCGCCAGGTGGAATGCAGCACCCGGCCGAACCACAAATTTTACCGCCTTGGCAGTCGAGGTTGTTGTAGCAACTCTCACTGCAGCTGTTCAGGTCGCACAGCCGCGTGGCGGTGTTGCAGTGGTAGCCTGTCGGGCAGTTGGCGTCGCTGTCACAGTAGTTGCTGGCCGCGATGCACGTACCGTCGTCGCAGATGAAACCGCTCTGGCAATCGGTGAAATACTGACATTCATCCCCACCCATGCCGTTGGTCACCGTGATCGGTACGGTGATGCCTACGGTATTGGGACAGGAGCCATTTTGACAGAACAGCACTTTATAGCTGTCGATAGAAGGTGTGCTGCCGGTTTTAAAACGCACCGCGGCGACGCCCATGGCATCGGTGGTGATGGTGGCGACATCCCCGGGGTCGGGTTCGAGGCGTGCGCCGTTCGGTCGCACCCCTCCTTGGAATTCTACGTGCAAGGTGCGGTCGGCGACGGGCCCGCCCCCCACGGTGTCACGAATCAGGCGTACGCGCAGGCGTTCGGTGCGATTGATGGCGGTGCTGACAGCTGTCGAGGAGACCATTTCGAGTCGGTACGACTCCGCTGCAACGACGACCGTGAATGTGACAGGCTCAGTGCCGGCGGCCGCGGCCTCAATTTGGATGGTTTGGGGTGTTGCGCCGACATCAACGGTGATGAAGGAGATACCCTCGGCATCGGCAATGGAGGCGGTGGCCGACAGGCTCGGGGTTCCGGGGGGCGTGCCCAACAGTCGCCAGGAAAGCGCCTCACCAGCTGCGGGCAAGAGGTCAGTGGCATTGGCGATCTCTTTGCCAGCGGACTTGAGCAGCAGGACCTTGAGATCGACCTCATCGCCGGGAAAGGCGCTTTGGCGGATGTCACCCCAGGGCTGCAAAACCAAGGTGAGAGTGGGGTCGTTGGCCGTGCCGTTGCCGGCGCCACGATTGCAGCTCGCTGTCAGCAAGCCCAAAGAGCCAACGATCGAGATTATTGCAAACCATTGTAAAGCTCGATTCCATCGCATGCCGTGCAGTCTAGCGCATGCGGCGCCTGTTTACACCTCTTCCGGTTCATCTCTGCAATGCTTGCGACGTGGCGCCCTGCGAGGTGATTCGCTAAGCTCAGGCGACTTTTACCTTGGGGTGCTCGATGTCGGCGCGTCTCGTCACGGTGAACTCAACGTCCGGAGCGAACGGGAGTTTTCCTTTGGGTGACTCGCCCGCGCGCATTGGTCGCGCAGTTTACAGCGAGGTGACGTTGGACGACCCCGAGGTCAGTAAAGAACATGCTGTCGTCGAACCGCGCGAGGGCGCCTATTGGGTGGTGGATCAACAAAGCGCCAACGGCGTCAAGGTCAACGGCGAGCGTGTCCGTGAACGGCGCTTGGTGACTGGCGATCTCCTGACCCTCGGTGGCACCGTGCTTCGCTATGAGAGCAGTGACAAGGACGCGAGTGGTTCCGTGACGATCCTCCCGAGCAGCCCGCTCGATCGGACGCACGTTTTGGTTAGTACACCGATGGGGGTAGGCACGCTGGCAACCGGCCAAGAGTTGGCCGCGGTGCGTCGCCAGTATGAGCGGGTGCGCACCGCATTTGCCGCGGTGGCGCGTTTGATCGACACCACCGATATCGGCGTGCTGTGCCAGCGGATTTTGGATTCGAGCTGCGAGTTGGTGCCAGCGCAGGCAGGTGCTGTGTTGCTCTTTGACCATGAGGCCAAGCTTGTGCCCTGGGCCAGCAGAAACGAGCGCGGCCCATGCGACGTGTTGCTGAGCCGAACGATCGTCGACGAGGTGGTGCGCACGCGTGCTGCGATTTTGGCCACCGATGCGCTCACCGATAACCGCTTCAAAGGCTCGCAGTCGATCATCGTGTCGGGATTACGTTCATTGATGTGCGTGCCGCTGGTGCATACCGATAAAATCTTCGGCATTTTGCACGTGGGACACACTCGCGAGACGGGCGCCTTTACGGAGGATGATTTGGAGTTGATGGTGGGGATAGGTGCGGGCGCTGGCGTCGCGCTGTCGAATGCATTCATGGCCCATCGGCTGGCTGAGGAGGTGCGCACCCGCGAGTCGCTGGGCCGCTTCTTGTCTCCGGTCATCGTCGAGCAGGCGCTGGCCCGTCGTATTGACCTGAAGCGCGGCGGCGACGAGCGCGAGGTCACCGTGATGTTTGCTGATATCCGCGGTTTTACGTCGCTGTCGGAACGTCAGCCGGCCACCCATGTGGTGCGCATGTTGAATGAGTTCTTCGATGCGATGGTGGATGTGGTGTTCCGGCATGGCGGCGTGCTCGATAAGTTTATTGGCGACGCCGTGATGGCCGTGTGGGGGACGCCCACAACGCAACCCGATGATGCCGAGCGGGCGATGCGTGCGGCCCACGAGATGCAACGGGCTTTGGGCATGCTGAACGAGCGGCGTGTGCTACGCAAAGAGGAGCCCATTGCAATGGGGATCGGCGTGGCCAGCGGTTTGTGTGTGGCCGGCGCCATGGGGGCCCGTCGCCGGTTGGATTACACCGTGGTGGGGGACGCAGTGAATCTGGCGAGTCGGCTGTCGGGGATGGCGGAGGCGGGAGAGATTCTTCTCGATGACGTCACCTTTACTCGTGCGGGAGCCCCAAAGGATGCGGTACCGTTGCCCCCATCAGCCGTGAAGGGCAAAGCGCGCCCCGTCGTTGCCTACCGGGCCGCACGATGAGCGGAGGAGTGATGCGAAAGCTCATCCTGGGAGTGTTGTTGGTAGGGATGGCTGGATGCCATGAGTCCACAACGTCACACCCACAGCCCGCCGACGCGGGGTTGTTGCCACCGGGCCGTGCCTGTGATGGCGATGAGCAATGTCAGAGCGGCTTCTGTATTGAGTTCCTTGCGGGCCGGGCCTGCGCAGCCACCTGTGCGGGGGAGTGCGGCGCCGACATGATCTGCAAACACGCCGACGCCAGAAACCCAAGTTCTACAGCTATTTGCGTACCCGCGGCGTTGCATCCCTCGCGGTTGTGTTCGCCCTGCGAGGTGGACAGCGATTGTGATTTGTATGGTGACCTGTGCCTGCCACGGGACGGCCGCCTGTATTGCGGTTTGGATTGTAGCGAGACGAACAGCTGCCCAGAA
>JAKLEG010000452.1 GCA_022703175.1 Myxococcota bacterium
CCCACCCCCAACGGCTTTGCGTTCCGGGACGTAATTCAACTGGAGCGGGCCGAGATCTATCGGCTGATGCGCGATTTGGGGCTCGTAGAGCTGGGCCAAGCGTTCGTGACGGTCGGCCGTATGGCGCTGGCTGAGCTGTGCCGCAGGCTACCGCGCGAAAGTGCCACCGAGCTTATTATGGCCGTGCGCAGCGCCACGGCCATCGACCTGCCCAACATGAAGAGTGCACAACGCTTTTTGTCGCAAATCGTCCCCAACTTCACCGACACCGAGGAGTTCTTCCAAAAGTCGGGTTTGTGGCGCCTGGCCAAGGCATCGCTGCTCGAATCGCCGGAGCTGCGCCGCGCCTTCAAACAGCGACTGCCGCGCGAAGCTGGCGAGCTGTATGTGCAATACCTCGACAAGGCTGCCGAGATGCAAGAAGAGCTGACCGAAGAGGTGCTAAAGCGCCTGCAAGACTCGGTGCTCTTGCGCATCCAAGAGCTGTCCCGCCATCAGGTGCTCTTGCCGCGCTGGGCGGAGACCACGATGCTGTTTCACAACCCCGACGTCGTGGCCGCAAGTCAAAGCGGCAGCCACCCAGCCCCCGTCCCAACCGTGCCGCCCAACGCACCACCGCTTGATGGGTCTGACGAGTAGCTGTCACATAGGCCCCAGCAGATGCGACGGTGATTCCTGGAACGTCGGCGCGAGAGTCGAGCTGAATGACGGCTCTCTGCTGCGCTATGACTCCTGGCGTTTCTTACGTAGATTGCCAATCTTGTTGCGCTGCTGGACGATGATGGCATCTTTGGCTTCACTTTCCGCAGTCAATTTGCGGATCTCGTCCTGCTGCGTTGCTATGACCTTGGCATGGTCTTCGAAGGCCAATTGAGCGCGGCGCAAGTCTCGCTCAAGCTGCTGGATCTTGGCCACAAGGGTTTCAATGCTGTCGCGTGTGCTGGTCATGTTGCGTAGGGTAGCGCAACGCGCGTCGCTTGCCATCCGTGCTATTTTCGCGATGGCTCAGGTTCCAGCGAATCGCCAACCGCTGCGGTCAGGAGCCTACAGTTGTGTCAAAACGTAGACACGAGGCCCTTGCTACTACCTGCCCTTGACGCTCCTGCCGAGCAAGGTGATGGCACCGCATTTGCAATGCGGCATTCCAAACACGGGACGCCCCAAAACCCGTCAGCGGATTAGGCTTTTGTGAGTCGAACCACACACTGTAAGAAAGGCACTCAATAGGATGAATTCGAAACAAGGTGACCTGTTTGGCTTTGCGTTTTTGCTGACGGTTGGCCTGCAATCAGCTTGTCGCGACCCAGAGCCATCCTGTAGCGGCGGTTGCGCGATCGAAGACACTCGTCGATGCAACGCCAACATCGTTGAAACCTGCACGGTCGAGGCTTCAGGGTGCCTACAATGGCGCCAGGAGCTAGATTGCGCGCAATCGGATCAATCGTGCGTTGTCACCCAAGGGCAGGCGACCTGTGCCGGTGAATGTTTTCCGGCTTGTAACAACGAAGGGCGGCAGCGCTGCATGGGTGCTTTTGTACAGCGTTGTATCCAAACGACGGCGGCCTGCTTGGTGTGGAGAGACGAGGTCGAATGCGATGCCGCGGCTCAGTACTGTGACGACACTGGAGCTCAAGCCCAATGCCAGGCGTTCGGCACTGAGTTCCCGATCCGCGTACCGCAAGGCCGCGAGCTTGAATGCCCTTCTCCTTGGAGCGAAGACGAGCCCCCCGTCGTGGTGGACTATTTCAGCGACACCGATCATGTTTGCCAGTTCTACCGCGGCGCGATCACGACTGAGATCTATGTCCAAGCCACACCCACCGGATGCGCCGGTGTGAACGGCGGTTCGCCGACCTTTGATGACAGCGTGCAAGCGTGGATGAAAACCGACACGGGAATTGTGCCAGTCGAAGCAACGTACAACTGGGGCGGCAACCACCATGTCGATTGGCTGACAGTCACCATTGAGGGCCTGACCTACGTCGTCGCTCACTCGTCCATGGGCTGGGGCGGTCGCTCGTGTGCGCCGCCCGATTGCGTCAAGGTCTGTCAGAGCGGCGTCGTCTGCGACGGCTGGGCCAACGTGCAAGAAAATGGTTGCGAACGTGCAGTGGGCTCAGGAGCACCCCCGCTCCCTGCAATCTGCGTCGTCGTTGCAGCAGATGGTTCGGTACCCGAACTGCTCGACCCCTGGCAGACGCAAGCCTCTGCGCCTACCTATCCAATCTTGCCTTGCGAAGGAGAGTCATAGCGGACACGTTACGGCCGGCCTATCGCGGTCGCTTGGTGTTCTTGGGCTCAGGACCCGATGCCGGCCGCACGCGGTTGCGCCTCCCAATCCTTGGTTTCATAGCTCCCCCGTGGCAGACTCGGGCGCATGGCGAAGTTGATCAAGAAAGGTGAGACAGACTTAGGCGACATCAGCCCGGACACCGGGTTTGCCGAGTCGGTGGTGCGCCGCGCACCCATCATTAAGAGCGAAACCGTGGATGCCCGTGGCGAAGCCCAGCGCATCATCGATAAAGCCCAAGCTGAAGCCGACGAAATTCGTCGACAGGCCGAAACCGATGCCGAGAAGCTCAAAGAGCAGGCGTACCAAACCGGTTACGAAGAGGGGAAGAACACTGCCGCCGCCGAGCTCTCCGAAGTTGTGGCCTCGGCGAGCCAACGCTTGGAAGCAATTGAGCAGCAGGCCGAGCCGCAGCTCAAAGAACTGGCGTTAACCATTGCGCGCAAGATTTTGGGCAAAGAGCTGGAGTTCCACCCCGAAACCGTCGTGGACATCGTAAAGCAGGCACTCTCCGAGAAGGCGCGACAACGCCGGGAGATTTTCTTACGCGTGAATCCGGATGACCTGCAGTACATCCGTGAACGTAAGCCTGAGCTCTTGGAAGTGCTGTCGCGCGCCAAAGAGATCGGCATTCGCGAGGACCCAGAGGTCGCTCTCCACGGGGTCGTCATCGAAACCGATGCCGGCATCATCGATGCGCAACTCGAAACCCAGCTCGCGGTATTTGAGCGCGTGCTGATGGGACGCGGCTAGCACGCATGGCCCAGGGAACGACGATGGCGCCACAGCCTCCGCAAAAATCGCCAAAGAGTGCGCCGGTCCTCGATCTGCGCAAATACATTAAAGATATCGAGAAGGTCGAAACGATCCACGTGCGCGGGCGTGTCACCGAGGTGACCGGCCTCGTGATCAAGGCCACTGTGCCGGGCGTGAAGATCGGTGAGATGTGCTACATCGAAGGTGGTGGCGCCGAACGCATTGTCTGCGAAGTTGTCGGTTTCAAAGACGACACCGTGATGCTGATGCCCTTGGGCGAGGCGCGCGGCATTGGCCCCGACTGCGAGGTGCTCCCCTCCGGTCGCCCGTTCGGCATCAAGTGTGGATGGTCGTTGCTCGGTCGGGTCTTAGATGGCCTGGGACGCCCGATTGATGGCGGCCCGGCGCTTGAGGATTTGCCCGACCTGCAAGATTGGGACGTAGATCGGCCGGCCCCCGATGCGATGAAACGTAAGCGCGTCACCGAACATATCGCCATGGGTGTGCGTGCCATCGATGGCCTACTCACCGTAGGCATGGGGCAGCGCGTGGGTCTGTTCGCCGGTTCGGGCGTCGGTAAGTCCACGCTGATGGGACAGCTTGCCCGTAACACCGAAGCCGAAATTGTCGTGACCTGTCTTATCGGCGAGCGCGGCCGAGAAGTCCTTGATTTTATTGAAGAATCTTTAGGGGAAAAGGGGCGCGCCAAATCGGTGGTGATTGTTGCGACCTCTGACAAACCCTCTCTCGTGCGTCTGAAATCGGCGTTTGTCGCCACGGCGATTGCCGAGTGGTTCCGCGACCAAGGTAAGAAGGTCGTCTTTATGATGGACAGCTCAACACGTTTTGCTCGCGCACAACGTGAGATCGGCTTGGCCATCGGCGAACCGCCCGCGCGTCAGGGTTTCCCGCCCAGCGTCTTTGCGCAGATTCCGCGGTTGATGGAGCGCACCGGCAACAACGAAACCGGTTCGATTACCGCGCTGTACACAGTGCTCGTGCAAGCGGGCGACATGGAAGAGCCTATCGCCGACGAAGTCCGCTCCATTCTCGACGGTCACATCGTGCTGAACCGCAACTTGGGCGCGCGCAACCACTGGCCGGCCATCGACATCCTGGTCTCGCTGTCCCGCGTGATGAGTGGCATTGCAGCGCCGGAACACAAGGCCGCGGGCGCAAAACTGCGTGAGGTGTTGGCCACCTACGAAAAACAGCGCGACCTGATTCTGTTGGGCGCCTACCAATACGGCACCGACCAAAAAACCGATTACGCCATCGACAAGATCGAAGAGATCGAAAGCTTCCTAAAGCAAGGCACCGACGAATGCGACGACTTTACCACCACAATACAGAAGCTCGTCGACATGTTCGCCGACGCCAAGTGATGGGGTGATGCGTGGCCGTCAAGCCTGAGTATCGGCTGCAGACCCTGCTCAAAATTCGCGAGCGGAAGAAAGAGGCCGCGGAGCAGTATCTCGCCGAATGTATGAAAAAGCTGCACGCCGAAAAGCTGCGCTTAAAGGAGATGGAAGACGAGCTAGAGCGCATGATTGCCAAGCGCAAGACAAAAATGCGCGAATATGCCGAGAAAACCATGCGCGGCGAAATGAGCGCACAAGGCGCGGTGTCTGCTAACTTGTTTATTGAGCGTCTCAAAGAGCAAGAAGAAGCTCAGAAGAACGCCATCGAAGGCCAGAAGGCGGTGGTGGCACAACGTGAAGAAGATGTGAAAGGCGCGCGTCTGGATCTGGTGAAGGCCGAACAGGAGCTCAAAGCGCTCGAAAAGCACAAAGAGAAGTGGCTGGAAGAAATCAAAAAGATCGAAGAGGCCAAACAAGAAGAACTCCAAGACGAAATTGCGCAGCGCATCTTCATGGAGCATGAGAAGGGCTGATGGTTGATAGCCTGATCAAACGGTTCCGCGGGAGCAACGGAGATGCGGCCAACAGCGATCGCTTGGCCACTCCAACTTTCCGCGCGGGTGATTGGGTCGCGGTGGCAGGCTTGGGCGCTCGACAGCTGCTGGAGGTCACCGACGACGGCGAAGCTGCGTGTTTGGACGACCCGAATGATCCCAACTCGTTCATTACAATGCCCCC
>JAKLEG010000453.1 GCA_022703175.1 Myxococcota bacterium
GACAACGTCGAAGTGGGTGACGACGTCGTGGCGATCGGCCATCCCGAGATGGGTGGCCTGTGGACGCTGACCACGGGTGCGATCTCCACAGTGATCGCCAACTTTAACCGCGTCAAAGGCAAAGACGTTTTCCAAACGGAAGCCTCTGTCAACCGAGGCAACTCAGGCGGACCGTTGCTCGATGAAGCCGGAAACATGGTGGGCATCAACACCATGATCGCGCGCCAAGGTGCAGGCGGCGTGGCGATCACCGACGTGAATTTCTCACTCAAGTCCTCGGTGGCCGTGTCATGGCTTGCGGTCCAAGGCATGGGCCTTGCGTATTCTGCGAAGGCCGAGCAGCCAGTTGTGGTCGCGGTGGCACCTCAAGCGAACACAGCAGCCACGGGTGGCGCCGCAGCCGCTCCCGCAGCCGAGCAGCCGGCTCCGGTGGCCGAGGTCGCAACTGCCGCGACGCCTAGCAAGCCGGCTCAACCGGTGGCACTGCCGCCCGCTGTTGCGGAACCGCCGCCAGCGACGATCGTCGTGGTGGAGGCACCGCCGACGAAACCGGAGCTTGTGCGTTCGGAAGCCAAGGATCTTGGCAAGGCGAAGGAAGGCGAGAAGGTGACGGCCGGCAAGCCGCTCGATCCGAAGAAAGCCAAACCAAAGGTCTTGACTGAGAAGCGTCCTTACAACATCGATGATCTTCGCAAGCAGCAAATGAAAGAGCTTGAAGAGATGATGGATGAAATGAAGGGCAAAGTTAATCAGAAGAAACAAGGGAATGGCATGGGCCTGTGGTAGACAGGACCAGCTTTAACAACAACAGGAAAAGGGAACGTAACGCTATGTTGACTTCGCGCAATGTCATTGTTGGTTTCGTTGCACTCGCTATGGTTGCTGGCTGCGCCCATCAGAAGCGCAGCGTGAAGCGGGAGAAGGAGCCGGGCCAAGCCGAGGAGTTGTCGGGTAATTGGTCGGCGGTGGATGCCAAGGAGACCTCGGAAGCCATTATTAAGGATTGTTTCAGCCAGGGTTGGTTGGATGCGTTTGCGAAGGAAGCCGGTCGCAAGCCGCAAATCCGCGTGCGCAATATCGTTAACAAGACTGACGAGCATATCGACGCCCAGGTGTTCATCAAAAACCTTGAGAAGGCCATGGTTAACTCGGGCAAGGTGAGCGTATTGGCGCAAGAAGGCGCGGAGTTGAACTCGGTGCGCGACGAGCAAAAGATGGCCACCTCCGGTGAATCTGAAGGCGACAACGTCAGCGTCGGCAACCAGAAGCTGGGCGATTTTGCCGTGGCCGTGCGCATGACCTCAATTTTGGATCAGGTAGAAGGCAAGAAGACCAAGTTCTACAAGATCAACGCCGAGCTGTTGAACACCACCACCGGCGAAAAGGTGTGGATCGGCGACCACGAAATCCAGAAGACCATCGAGCAAGCGGGCGCCAGCTGGTAACTTTGAGGAGCTAACGACCAGCCATGAATAAAACCGTTATCCGGGTGTGGATTACGGCCACGGTGTTGTTAACCGCGGCGTGTGGCATCAAGCCCGATCAGTATTATCAGGCCATGCGGCCCAATTTGCTGTCGGGGAACTATCAAGCCGCGAGTGAGTACTTGGCGAAGAACAAGGAGAAGGTTTTCTCCGAGCGCGATCGACTCCTGTACTACATGGACCAGGGCATGTTGACCCACATGGCCAAGAAGTACGGTGAGTCCAACAAACTGTTGGAAAGCGCCAAACAGACGGCCGAGGACCTTTGGACCGAGAGCATCGGCGCCAACGCTGCCGCCTGGGTGACGACGGATAACAGCCTGCCGTATCAGGGTGAGGACTTTGAAAAAGTCCTGATCCACTTTGTCGCGGCGCTAAACTATATCGGCCTGGCCGATCATAACGCAGCGCGCGTCGAAGCCCGGCAGATCACAGCCAAATTGGAGTTGTACAACTCCAAGTACACCGAAGGCAAAAACGCCTACCGGGATGACGGTTTTGCTCGCTGGCTATCGGGCCGCCTGGCGGAAACCGAAGGTGGCAACACGGCTCTGAATGATGCCTGGATTGATTACAAAAAGGCGATCGATATCTACCAAACCGACTACGCCGAGCGCTACAAAGTCGGTGTGCCGCGCTTTGTTGTGGCCGATGCGCTGCGCGTCTTGGACGCGTTGGGCGGCGACTTCAAAGAGGAGCTCAATCAGGTCAAGAGCCGGTTCCCTGCGGTGACGTTTAGCAAGGAAGCCGACTTGAAGACGATGGGCCAGGTCGTGTTCATCCACCTGAGTGGTGAAGCTCCGGCCAAGGTCGACAAGTTCTGGGAAGCGCGCTCCGACCAAGACATTCTGCGCATTGCGTACCCCGAGTTCGTCGTGAAACCGATGAACATCGTGGGGGCGAGCGTGGAACTTGCGGGCAATGTCTCGCAGACTGAGATGGCTGAACCCTTGAGCGCGATCGCGGTGCAAAACCTTGCTGACCACATGGGGCGCATCCAGGCGAAAGCCATTGCGCGTGCGGTGGCCAAGTTCATCGCCGCCAAGGCGGCCCAGGCTGGCGGCGACAAGATGGCCAAGAGCTCGAACAAGAACATGGCCATGGCTGGTGCGCTGTTGTCGCTTGCGGGCACGGCGGCGGAGATTGGCAACTACGCGGCGGAACAAGCCGACAAGCGTAGTTGGATCACGTTGCCAGCTGCGGTGAACGTGGCGCAGGTTGCGGCCCCGGTCGGCCCCCAGGAGCTGAAAGTGACGCTGTTGAATGCTGGCGGTCGGCCCGTGCGCAACGTGACGCTGCCGGTGGACGTGAAGGCTGGCCAGATCTCGTTCGTCTACTACCGCACCTTCGAATAACCGCGTTTGACGTCGCAACCGCTTCCCATCTCGCTCTTTGATTACGAGCTACCGCCTGAGCGGATTGCTCAAGAGCCTGCACGCCCACGTGATAGCAGCCGCTTGATGGTGCTCAGGCCTCCGCTTGCGCCTCTGCACCGTCAATTTGCCGAGTTGCCAACATTGCTTGAGGCGCGCGACCTGTTGGTTGTCAACCGCACTCAGGTCGTGCCGGCACGCTTGAAGCTTACCAAGGCAACCGGAGGGCGCGTGGAGCTGTTGTTGTCGCGCCCCAAGAACGGTCCGGCGGCGACGGCTACGCAATGGGAGGGGATGGGTCGGCCGCTCAAGGGCCTGAAGCCTGGCCAACGTCTACGCACGATCGAGGGGAGCGAACTCACCGTGATCGCGCGCGATGGCGAACTGGTGATTGTAGAGGCGGAGGCACCGCTGTTGTGGTTGCTGCATCGCATAGGCGAGGTGCCACTGCCGCCGTACATTGAGCGGCAAAGTGGCCCGCGCGAATGCGATCGCAGCGATTACCAGACACCCTTTGCGCGCGAGCCGGGGGCCGTGGCGGCACCGACCGCGGGACTGCATTTCACGGACGCTGTGCTGGCTGAGCTCGACGCCAAAGGGGTGCAACGCGCTGAGGTTACGCTGCACGTTGGCTTGGGGACCTTTTTGCCGATTCGGCAAGAGCATCACGCCGACGTGTTGGCGCACGTGATGCATCGGGAATGGTTTGAGGTTCCCGCCGAAACCGCCGACGCCGTGGCGGCCGCGCGAAAACGCGGTGGACGGGTGATCGCAGTGGGCACAACCTCGGTGCGTGCCTTAGAATCGTGGGCGCAAAGTGGCTGTGCAAGCGGCGACACAGCGCTGTTCATCACGCCCGGGTACTCGTTTAGAGCCGTGGACGCGATGGTGACAAACTTTCATCTGCCGCAATCGACGCTGTTGATGTTGGTGTCAGCGTTTGCGGGTCGCGAGTATCTGCTTGCCGCGTATGCGGAGGCCGTACGCAAAGAGTACCGTTTCTTCTCGTATGGCGACGCCATGTTGGTGTATCCCGACCGGTCATGAGTGACCGACCGTTATCGTTCGAGATCTATCGAGAGAGCAGCCGTACCAAAGCCCGACGTGGCCGCTTGCGCCTACGTCACGGCATTGTCGACACGCCCATTTTTATGCCGGTGGGGACGCAGGCCGCGGTCAAGTCGCTGGATCCACGGGACCTCGCGGAGATCCAGGCGCGGATTATTTTGAGCAACGCCTATCACTTGATGATTCGGCCCGGATCGAAGCAGGTGGCCGCGCGCGGCGGTTTGCACCGCTTCATGCGTTACGATGGCAACATCCTCACCGATTCGGGCGGCTTTCAGGTGTTCAGCCTGAAGGAGCTGCGGCGCTTGTCGGACGACGGCGTGGAGTTTCGGTCGCACTTGGACGGCTCGCTGTTCAAAATGACGCCGGAGAGCTTGGTGGAGGTGCAGGAGGATCTCGGGCCGGATATTGCGATGATGCTTGACGAATGCCCGCCAGCCCAGGCACCGCACGACGAGGTGGCCATTGCCGTGGAGCGCACCACGCGTTGGGCCAAGCGCAACGTGGCTGCGCGCAGACGCGAGGATATGGCGTGGTTTGGCATCGTGCAGGGGGGCCTCTTCGAAGACCTGCGTCAGGGCCATGCCGAGGCGATGCGCGAGTTGCCGTTCGATGGCTTTGCTGTGGGCGGGGTTTCGGTGGGCGAGAACACCGAGGAGATCACGCGCATTGTCAAGTTCACCGCACCGCTGTTGCCACGCGACAAGCCCCGCTACCTGATGGGTGTGGGGACGCCCGGTGACCTGGTGCGCGGCGTCGCAGCCGGCATTGACATGTTTGATTGCGTGATGCCGACGCGCAACGCCCGCAATGGCCAACTGTTTACCTCCAACGGTCGCATCGTGATCAAGAACGCTGAGCATCGCGAGAGTGAACAACCGGTGGATGCGCAGTGCAGCTGCTACACCTGCCGCACCTTTTCGCGCGCGTATTTGCGCCACCTCTACACCGCAGGAGAGGTGGGCTATCACCGCCTCGCGACGCTGCACAACCTGTCGTTCTATTTGAACCTAATGGCGAAGATTAGGAGTGAGCTGGATATGGATACGTTCGACGCCGAGCGCATGCTGCGGGAGATGGGGCCTGCTGCCGAATAGTCCGTTTGGGTACGGGGTGACGGCGTCGCTCGCGACCGCGCAGAAGAGGATGTCATGTCGGAACGATTGATCAGTTTTGTGGGTATCTTCGTGATGATGGGGCTCGCCTTTGCGATGT
>JAKLEG010000454.1 GCA_022703175.1 Myxococcota bacterium
CGCCACCCATGCCGCCGCCACCCATGCCGCCGCCACCACCGCCCATGCCGGCGTTGGATGACGTACCACCTTCGTTCGAAATCGCCGTGCGCCAGCTTTGGCGCACCATGGGGACTTCGATGCGGAACACGCGCGCATAACGCGAAAAGATCACCAGCTCCTCGCCTTCGATGGCAGCGCTGTAGCCCAGGGGCGTTAAGATGACGCGCAGGGCGTCCTCTAACGGCACGTTGGTGAGTGTTGGGATGTCGACTTCTTTGTCGGCGCTGATGTCGCTGCGCACGAGCAGGCGCAAGTTGTTGTTGCGGGCCATCTGGTCGAGGATGATGCCCAGCCGGATGCGACTCCCAAAAAGGCTGACGCGTTTCTCAGCTTCGGCGGTGGCCGCAGCCTCGGCAGCTTGGGTACCTTGGCCTTCGGTGGCGGCTTCTCCGGTTTTTCCGGGCCGGCGCTTGGCAGAGGCGACAGTCGGTTCACCGAGCATGCCGAGTGTCACGGCTAACATCAAGATCGTCTTGGGGCGTGAAGGCGCGCAAAGCATGACCCAAGCTAATAGGAGGTAACGCATCGCCGAGTCAACCTATGTTCACCTTCGTCAAAGGTTGTGGTCCAGCGCGCAGGCGTGGTAGGCAACATCTATGCGTGGTCTCTATCTGTTAGCGGCGTTTGCGGCGATTCTGCCTGGTTGTGGCAGTCAGCGGCTGGTTTACATCACCGAGATCTATCCCTACAGCGATGTCTTTCCCACCGTTGTTCATGGCACGAGCGGCGGCTGGAGCATTAGCGGCGGAACTCCTTCGGTCGATACTGGCAGTGGCTTCTGTTACTGCGCGACGGAGAAGGTCTGCGTTAATGAGATGATGACAAGTCATGGCGCGTTGATTTTCATCAAGAACGACTATCCTGCTGATGCCGGGAACCCGTTGGCTGGTCGGGTATCCATTAACTCCTACCAGCTTTCCCTGAGTCCGGTCACCGACGGTGCGCCCGACCTTCAGGACAGTTCTGGGGGAATCAAGCTGGATCTCGATGCCGATAGTGAGGCCTACGTCTCTGTGCCCTTGGCGAGCCTGCAAGCCAAGGTTGAATTTGCTCGTGCTCGGCTCTCTGTACCGGTGGAGTACGTGGTTTCCTATCGTCTTAAAGGCGCCCCCGACCTCGAACTCACCGGCACCACCACGGTCGAGTTTGGTGACTTCGTCAACTGCGCTGAGGGTTGCACGCCGGTGTCAGATTGCGCAGTCGTGCCAACCAACTAGGTAGGTCGCGGTATCTTTAGCCTAGGCTCTGTCTTCCCGATGCTTGTGATTCTGCTCGGGTGGCTTGGGTAGCGCGCAGCTTTGGGTCACGTGCCGACGATGGATCGTCAGTGCTCGTGCAGCCAGGCGGCGTGTTGGCTACTTTAGTTGTGGGCGCAGAAGCACAACGTGTTGTCGAAGTGATCCATGTCATGCCTGTGGTTGGGATGGCCGACTAGTGCTTGGAAGTCCGTTGTACCTTTACCATCTATTATGTCGACGCCGCTGCCGCCGCAGTGTTGGTGAAACCCGGCAGGACAGCCAAGTGCTGGGTTCGTGCCTTGGCATGAATGAATTAGGTTGCCATTACTCCACGCCATACCGCACATGTCGTCCTCGTTGCCGGCTGCTATGCTGCCACTCAATGCTGCTACGACCGAGGGTTTGAGCACGCGCCCACAGCAGCGATCGAAGCCTGCCCCGCAGTTCTGGGGGCACCAGGCCAATGCGGCACCGCAGCGGGAAAACGGCACATAGGTCACAAACGGGCCCGCAAGTTGGTCTTGTACGCAGGTGCTGATGATAAAATAGCAGTCACCAGCAACTTGGTCGACCGTGACGTTGTAAGCGCCACCCCATGGGTTGAAAAGCTGGGCCGGCGTGACATATCCGGAGCCGGTTAGGTCGTTGTCAGTGCCCACGCCCGCTGCGGTTTCGTTACAGCCACCACCTTCACCGGGCCAATTCACACTGCCATTGGCAATGTACCACCAGCGCGCCGAGTCGGTGAGGTAGACCACTTCTCTGGCCATGCGCTCAGCCATGCGGCTGTTGGCCATCTCGATGAAGTCGGGCACGACGATGCCCGCGATGATGGCCATGATCGATAACACGATCGCCAGTTCGATCAGGGTGTAACCGCGAGCACGGGTGTCTTGGTTTTGAAAGTCGCCCATGGGAACATTATATACCGAACTTCGGTGCCGCGCCCAAGGCTGGCGATGCACCCCAGGTTGTGCCAAGGTGGGGCTTGGTGATCGTCGTCTCGTTGTGAGGATCCGATGAACTTTAGGCTAGCTTACGTTCTTGGGGTATCCCTGGCTGCAGCAACTATTCAGGCGTGCTCGCCGAGCAACAGCTGCGAGGCCGATTTCGACTGTGATACCGGCAAGATCTGCCAAAACGGAGCCTGTGTGAAGGGCTCCCACGTGGGCGACCTCGATCACGTGCAAGATGGAGACAGCGACATCGACCTTCCAGTGGGGGATTCCGACATCACGCCAGGCGATGGTCCCGACACGACGGGGCCGTTGCTTATCTTGGTGGCTCCAGCCCCTTACCAGTTGGTGCACGGCGAAGTGGCAGTTGTCGTGCAGGCCTCCGATCCCAGCGGTGTCGATCCAGCCACAGTGATGGCGCACTTCGCTGAACAGTGGACCGTGACGTTGACTTCGCAGGACGACAGCAACACGCTCTTTCTGGCCAAATACGACACATCGGTGCATCTGACGCACTTGAGCTTTGTGCCATTGGTTATCACCGCCTACGATCGTGTCGGCAATCAGACTGAGATCGGTAGTGAGATTGCTCTCGACTACCAACCGCCGGTGATCGCGCTACAATCGCGGTTGATGGTCGGCAAACGTGACGCGCCGGGTGACAAATTCGAGTGTTCGGTTGAGTTTGATCCGCTTGGGGATTGGTCATTAAAGCACGGCCAAACGATACCGGGCGTAGAACCCGACTACCACGATGCTGGCATGGGTTTCTACGCACGCGTGCGCATGCAGGACCTAGCGGCAACGCCTTCGGTGGATGTCAGTCACTGGGTGAGTGGTATCGATCCGAGTACTCCTGAGGTCTATTTTCTAGACCAAAGCGGCATCGATGTTGGCCAGCCGTTGGTGATAGGTGGTGGCTTGGGGACCACCTGTACCCACATCAACCCAGCTGTGTTGCCAGATTCGCTGAATCCGTCCCAGAACCAGGCGATTGTGCAACGGTTGGTGCCTATTCCATCTGCCGGCCAACCGAATTTCTCTGGCGGACCTTCGGTGATGCCGCCTGAGTGTGACCTAGCTGGATCGAGTGAGGAGCCCCCTCTGCGCCTGTGTCGCTATTCGGATGAACAGCTCTTCATGTGGGTACCCACGTGCCCGGGTAGCGGGGCGCCTGCGATTTGGGTGGTAGCTGACTACGACCCGCAGAGCATTCCGATCTGCGGAGGCGGCCCGATGGATGCGCTGAATTTTAGCGCTGACGGCTATGTTTGTGTTGCGGCTGCTGCGGCGGATAACTTTGGGCAATGGGGCGTGTCCATGCCAATTGTCGTATGCGTGGATCGCGATGGTTCCGGTAACTGCGCCGGCTTTACCCCCGCGCTTGCGGACTCGATCCGTGACACCCTGTGTACAGACGGCTGCACCGTGCTGGACTACGGAACCCCAGCAGATCCCTTTGAAGTGTTCTATTTCCAAGGGGAGTAGGTCGCGCAATGAGCGAGTTATCAGACAACAAGCGAACCGTCACCATTCAAACCGGCGAACAACCGGTGGTGGCCGAGCCTGCGCCGCTCGCCCGTACCGAAGTGCGCAAACAGGGGCCGATCGACAGCAGTGAGCCGGCCACCCTGAAAACGGAGCAGTCGCTGCAGGTCGGCAACGACAGCTACAAAATCGAGAAGCTGATTGGTCGCGGCGGCATGGCCGAGGTCTATCTGGCGCATCGCAACGGACCGGCCGGCTTCTCGCGCAAGGTGGTGCTCAAAAAGATCCGCCCCGACTTCAGCGCCGATCCGCTTTTCATCCAACGCTTCATTCGCGAAGCCAACGTCGCTGCGAAGCTGCATCATCCTAATATCGTTGAGATTATCGAACTTGGTGCGCAGGACGGCGGCTACTTTATTGTGATGGAGTACTTAGACGGCCTCACCTTGCGCGACATGATCGACGAGGTGAACAGCCGCGAGCAGCGTTGTCCGCCAGCCTATGCCGCCTTCATTGCCGCCGAGATTGGCCGCGCGTTGCGTTGTGCCCATGAGTTTGTCGACGAAGAAGGTGCCAGCCGCCCCATTGTGCACCGGGATGTGAGTCCCGACAACGTCATGGTGACCAAGAGTGGGCAGGTGAAGTTGTTGGATTTTGGTGTGGCCAAAGAGGTGGACGCGGTGGCGCTCACCCAGGCCGACCAGGTGGTAGGCAAACCGCTCTACCTGCCGCCTGAAGGTTTGCGTGGGGCAAAACCGGGACCCCTTTGGGACCTCTACGGTTTGGGTGCGGTGCTGTACGAAACGCTCTCAGGTCGGCCACCGTTTTTGCCGCGCAAAGGCCCGCAGGGAATGGCCAGACTGCTGCAAGACATTGCTCATACGCCAGCGCCACCTTTGCGCACGCTTGAACCGGGCATCCCTGAGGCACTCGAAGTCATTGCCGGGCGTGCGTTGGACAAGGATCCAGCGCAGCGTCAGCAATCTGCGGCGGAGCTTACAGCCGAGTTAGATCGCTTTTTGGAAAGCCAGGTCACCGTCACTCCCGTGGGGCTCGGTGATTTTGTGCGCAATCTGCCCAGCCAGGGCGTGGTCGTGCCCACGCCGCAACCCGCCGTATTGGTTGCACCCTCGTTAGCAAGCGGTTCAGGCGCGGGCAGTGAATCCTCGTCGGCCCCAGCGATGAGTCCAGAGGAGGCGGCGTTGGCAGCCGAGGTGGCGCACGCGCGTGCTGAACAGCCCCTCGCCAAGATGGGGCCGCTGCTCTCCACCGGCACGCGTTGGAAGCTGAAGGAACTCCTAGCCTCTGGAACTGCGGTCCAAAGTCGTCGGCATTGGGCGGTGTTGGGGGTTGCGGCCTTGGCTATCTTGGTGGCCTTCGGCGTGTTGGCCCGTGCTGCCTGTGGTGGTGCCTC
>JAKLEG010000455.1 GCA_022703175.1 Myxococcota bacterium
TGTCGATATCCGCCACAGCTTGCTCAGGCGTTTCACCCACCGTCAGGCGACGATCAAATCGAAACGTGAAGCGCTCAGGCACGGCACAATCGCTGGGGGTGTCGAGCTTGGCCCACGAGGCGGTGCGCGTACCATGGCCCAAAAACTTGTGATCCAAAAAGCCATCCCGCTTGTCGAACTTGTCGGCAGCCTCGGCCAAAATGCGGCCAGCATACTCCAGCGGGTTCAAGCCTTCGGAAGGCATCGAGCCGTGGCAGCTCTTGCCCGTCACTTCGACCTCGATCTGCATACGACCGCGTTGACCGCGATAGATCCCGCAGGCACCCAAGTGTGCGTCGCCGGTACCTTCGCTCAAAATAACAACGTCGGGAATGCGCGCCGCCGGTGCACCGGGCAGCTCTTTGCGCATGATGTGCATCGGGCCCGCACCGTCGTTGTCCTCTTCGGTCACGGTGGCATAGCTGTAGACGATGACACCATTCAACGCGCCTTCATCGATGAGTTCGAGTTGAATCTTGGTGGCAATGATTTGGCTGATGACGCCCGCCAGCTGGTCGGCCGATCCGCGTCCAAAGAGCAGGTTGTCCCATTCTTTATCAGGCGGCAGGTAGCCCAATTCCTTCTTGAGAAACGCTTTATTGATCTTCTTTTTGTCGACGATGCCCTGGTACGCGTCGATGCCGCCCAAGGCTTCGCGCCAACGGTCGCGAAGCGCCTTCACGGTGTCGGAATGGCCATCGTAATAAATGACGGCCTTGTCAGCTTTCTTGATGCCGTCATTCGGATTTTCGACGGTCCACACCAGGTTGCCAAAACCATCGAACCAGACATCCTTCGCCTTGGCGACGGCCTTGATTTCGACGATGCGCTTCTTCAGGTACTCGAGGCGCGGACCTTCATGGTTGGACAAACCGCATTGCGGATCGCCCCCCTTGTTGACCGGCTTGTCGACGTAGTCGGCCGGAATGCGAATCGCTTCCTTCAACAACTCGACGGCGAGAGGTTTGTACTTGCGGGTCAGTTCGACGATGCGTTGATCTAAGGACATCCTGTTCTTCTCCTAGTGCGGCACATGGCCAATCTCAAAACGCGGCCGAGCTTACCAAAGGAATGGCAGCGGGCCGAGGGTTTCTGACGCCAGAAGCGCAGCGACATCGGCGCGAAACTCCGACATCACCCATCGTCGCCCCGGACATTCTTTATTCGGATCGTGACTCGCGTCGTTCAACTCGTCATGCCCGTGCACCGCCTGAGCAGAGAGGTTCAACTCGCGCACCAACGCTGCGACGAGTTGCAGGGCACCGAGCCTCTGAGGTTCTGGAGGCGCTTGCGTACGAAAGTCACCAATCACGCCGACACCGACGGTGGTCGGGTTGTGGCTCTTAGCATGAGGCGTGATGCGCAACAGCGGCACACATTGGGTCACTGCGCCCGTACGGTCAACCAGCACCGTGTAAGGCATCTTGCCGCCCGTGGCAGTGCGCCCAAGAGGATGCTCAGCAAAGAAGCGAGCCACCTCGGAAGCGGTGTCACCATAGCCTGGGTCTTCTTGTGAGACCTCAATGCGGTGCACCACCACGCCCACGATTTCATCACGACGCCTCGACGGGTAGGCCTCGGCGCTCGCGACCAGGTGTTCTTCCACCACCATCATAGGCGTCGGTTTGCCACGGGTCGGAGCCGCCGACAAGCCTGTGCTCTCCCCTTGAGCGCGTCGACACATCACGACAAGCTTCTGACCTGCGTCGCCACGTCGGCGAGTCGCGAGGGAGACCTGCGCGATGCGCTACCCCAATTTGTTGTTGGCCATCAATCTTTTCCTTACCGCCAGCCTCCACTGCCGAACCCAGCGTCCTCGGCGGCACTGCACCGGAACCGGAGTTGCGCTAATCCGCAAACACGCCGTCGGTTTCCAGGAAACCTTGCGTCATTCTTGCCGATACCGCCACAAGAAGGTTCTGCTTCGATGACAAGGAGCTAAACGTGGCATACCAGGGGCCCGAGCGCCGACATCACAGAGTGTTTGTCACAAGGAACACCGAATACCACGTCCGAGGTAAGCGTTGCGTGGCGGTGCGCGGAGCTGTTGGACGTGAGTGGCACAGCGATCACAGCGCCATCGGCAAAGAAATCCTAGGCGGCATCGCCGTGCTCCCCAATGGCTCGTACCAGGTCAGTTTCGGCCAGGCCGAAGCCGGCCAAAAACTCTACTTTGACAACGACTTGGTCACCACCCCGGTGCTGCAGGTGGCACGCCCCGGCGAATCCACGGCCCGCTCCTATCCCCAGTAAGAGCGCGTTAACCGCCTAATTCTTCTGGACATTCCGCTCCACTCCAGGCACGCAAGGGGGATGCTTGCCACCTTGATGGTTACCTTCGCCTGGCTGCTTCAGACGCCGCCTGCAATACCGCAAGAGCCCGCCAGCGCCCAAACGGTAGAGCGCACGGCCCCCCCTAAAGAACAGTACCAAGCGCGGGCCATGAGTTACCCTAATTTGCGGCGCCTACGCGACCCACGCCGCGATTTACGCCTCGTGCTGTTGCCCTTCGCTGCTGACGATGGCGTCGACCCCGACTTGGCCAACCTTTACATGACCTTGGTGTCCGCCGAAGTCACCGAGATTCCAGGCACCGCAGTAGCCTACGCAGCACACTTCGATCCAACCAGCAGTTGCGCAGCCGATTTTGCCTGCATGGCCGAGAAGCTACCGTACGCCGACGTCGCTATTACCGGCATCGTGGCGCAAAAGGCCGGTGAAGGGTTGATGATTTTGCATGTCATCGACCTGAAGGGTCACACATTGGCGTTTGCCGCCGATATCGAAGGCGTGGCGGCGCACGAAGATGTTCTTAAACAGGTGCTGAAAAACCTGCACGATACGCTGTAACGGTAGCACCACGTGCCCTCTAGAGAACGCGATGATACTCGTTGAGTGATTGTTTCCACACCGGCACCCCGCAAAAGCGTTCGCCCTCGGGACACGCGGGTTTCATCCCAGCAACCACGCGCATCGCACAGGGCGCCCCTAGATGCCGGGCAATCTCTGGATGCACACGCTTAAGCTCTTGAACTTCGACAAGGCTCGCCGCCCAAATCTCCTCCTGCGCGTTGTAACACAACCGCGTCATCCACTTGTGCTGTAACGCGGCCAGATCGCCCGACTCGGTGAAGCGAATCGGAAAAGCGTTAGGCAAAAGATACAAGGCTTGTTCGGCCGACACGCCAGCGTCGAGCAAACAGTCGATGGCGCGCCATGTAGACTGCGCCGTGGCAAGAAAACGCTCGTGCGCCTGGGGATGCGACCGAAGCAGCGTCGGCACCACAAGGTCTGCGGATCCGGGCCGATACTGGCGCCCGAGAATCGGTCGGGACGCGGGCGTCATGCGGTGACGTTGATCTTGAGAGTCGGCCGAGTGCGATAGTTTCTTCGCGAAGGTGTAGTGCGCATGAAACAGCGTGCGCCCAAGCTTGGTCATCGTGGTCGTCCGCAACGCTTCAGCCAAATTCGGGTTCTCGCGCGGCGACAACGCCAAAGCCAACGCCCGCTCGTCCGGCAGCGTCGCTTCGGACATTCCCAGCACTTCACGGACCGCCCGGGCAAGCACCTTGGGTGTGTTGACCTTGTAATCAACCAGTCGTGCTGGCTGCCCCGCGAGCAGAGCATCAAACTCGATCACGCTTTGATGCGCTTCCGCGTTTAGCTGTGACGCCGAGAACTGTGCCAACCATTGCGCCTCTGGAGTGGCGTCGAGGGGCAGCGGATCTTCGAGGTTGCGGAAAAATAATGGATCATGGGCGTTTACCGCCGCCACCATCCCCTGAACCACCAGCTGCGTTTCCACAGGGACGTCATAGCCCTGCATCAACCGATGGTAGCGAAATAACGTCAGGCCGCTCACCGTGTGGTAGAGGTGCGCAAACGTCGCAATGGGCAAGATGTAGCGCGCCACCTCTTGGCTGCGCTTCTTCACAGCCCCCTGGTAATCCGCAGCCCGTTTCTGACGCGCAGGAAACACAGAGAAGTAGGCGTCAGCGGCGGGCGCCTGCAACAAGTCGCACAGTTCTTCGTAGCAGCGCATCTGCGCCGTAACCGTGTCGCGAAACAACGAAGCCCAACGTTCGGCAAGAGCAGGCACCAGCACGCGGTCGGGCTTGACCGCAACGTAGCGCTGGCTCACCTGCTCCGAGTTGTAGAACGGATGTGCGTGCAAAAACGACCAGAGGCACTGACGAGAAATGTTCTCCAATACGAACTGAAAGTGGGCATGTTGCAGCGTCGTGTGATGGCCAGCCGCATAGGTGCTATCGGCAATCGCGTCCCGTTGCACCTTGGCCTTGTCATCTCTGCGCACATCGGCTGGCAGAATAACCTTGGACGAATAGCAGGTGCGCGCCGTTGCCACGGCATTGTCGTATGGGTCCTGAAACGCATTCACCAGACGCACCAAGGGCGGCGCCGACAACAGGGCAGGGCTCGATAGCTGCGTCATGAGGCGTTCTCCTGGAGCCGGGCGACCGGCTTACGACTCAAGCTCTCGAACTTGAGGCCCAACGACAATGCCACGGCGGCAAGGCCGGCCGTTAACCCCCACCATAAGCCCGGTGCCCCCCATCCCAGGCCATAGCCAAACAACGCGCCAACAGGCACGCCGACAAGCCAATGCCCTAGCACGTTAGCCACGAAGGAGAAGCGCGTCACCCCCGCGCCGCGCAACGCTCCCGACGCGACCGATTGCACACCGTCGGCAACCTGAAACACCGCGGCAATGGTAATGAGCGTGACGGCGCTGGGGATCACCGTGGCGTCTGAGGTCATCAGCCGCGCTAGCGTCTCAGGGAACCACCACATCAGAAGTGCATTTCCCACCATGTACACCGCGCCGAGGCTGATCCCCGCCAAACCCGCAAAACGGGTCGCGGCTGCATCCTGGCGGCCAATCGCGCGGCCCACCTGGACTGACGTCGCGGCACCGATGCCCAACGTTGCAGCATACGTGAAACTTGCGATCTGCAACGCCACTTGGTGCCCAGCCATGCTCTCGGTCCCCATACGGCCCATCAGAACGCTCACCAACGCAAACACCCCGGTCTCGGCCCCGAGCTGGAGCCCGAGCGGTAACCCCACCTTGGTCACA
>JAKLEG010000456.1 GCA_022703175.1 Myxococcota bacterium
CACCATTTAGGGTCCGAGGCAAAGGGGCAACGGCATGAGCAAGATCATCGGCTATCGCATCTACGACGCGTTCTTCAACAGCGGCAAAGAGACCCGCGAGCCGCTGTATGCCAATCGGCCGGCCGATGTCGAATTTGCCCTGCAGCACCCGAATGCTGTCCGCAGCGAGGACGGCCAGCAAATCAAGGCACTGCAAAAGGCTGCCGCCGAATACGCAAAGACGCATGCCAACCAAGACGCCGCCGCCGGGGATGATTTCGTCCGAGCCAAACCGACTCGCCATGCGAAAGTCCTGGGGACCGAACAAGCTTCGCCGAAGAAACCGACCCTGCGCATTGAGATCGACGCTGACGCCGCCGCTGAAACACATGCGGCCCAATGGCAGCAACTGAAAGAGGCGGTGGCTGCTGGCAAACAATTGGAAGCTGATGCGCGCCTTGAGCTACGAGACGATGCCGGCATGGTCCGAGTGCTAGAGGGTCAAACCTACAAAATCCTTGGGCTTGCGAAGAACGAGAAGTACGACTTGGACATGGTGATTTTGCAGAGCCCGGACAAAACCTCCGAGCCGAGCTTCAAAGATGGCACGCCGGTGGATGGCAAAGCCGATGGCGTCTTTGAATATTGCTGGTTGTCGATGGTAGACAACTTCGCCTGCATTCACAACGCTGGCCAACGCCCGAAGTCTTCCGTTGCAGCCGTCAACCAGGCGTCGCAAGCGGAACCCAATGTTGACGTGGCGACGCAGATCCACAACGCCCTCTCGGCGACCGCGGCGCGAACCATCACCAACCGTGCTGAACTGATGGCGCAACTGCAGGCCGACCTGGCTCCCTTTGGAATTGGCGTGCAGAGTGGGTCACAGACTTACGCAAATGTGCAACCTGGCAACGTCTACATCGAGATCGGCCGGAGCATCGCCACCCAGGACATCATCGACGTGGCGCGCCACGAGCTCACTCATATCAAGTTGGGCCCGCTCCAGGCGTTTCAACGCGCGACCATGGGCCCCCTCGGGATCATGCTCGCCGAAGCTCAAGCCGATTTTGGCGCAGGTCTGCTTGCCGGCATGAACGGCCAAGCCCCCACGGGCCTCATTCACGCAGTCAGCAACCTCCCCGCCGACGCGATGCATGGCCCCGCCCCTGTCCGCGCCGCACGCGCGATGGCCGGCGCTGCCATCGGGAGAATGTTCCCGTGGCTGCGCTTTGTGCCCGGGGCCGACGTCTGAACTTTGCTCCCTCCCGCCTGCCAGACCACACCCTCCAGACCCTGACGATCTTAATATAACTACCTGATTCTAAACGACTTTACGCATAATCCTGAAAACCTAAGGCGTTTCTACGCAACACCTGCGTCAGGTTGCCGATGATTTAGTTAAGAGGAGCAACACGATGGACGCTATGGCCACCTTCATTCCGATGAAAGAAATCAAGCCGAAGGCCACCGAGCGCGCCTACTACGCCAAGAACGTCGATGGCGATATTCGTGGTTCAGGCTTCCAAATCCCCAAAGGCGACTTCGGTACCTTCTTGGGCTTCAAGAAGCCCAACGAACGCGAGTTGCAAGGCGATGTCTCCGGCTCGCGCGCCATCGAAGTGGCCGTGCACAAACAGATGAACGACCTGGGCAAGGCCTCGATGAAAAACGGCCAAGCCTACACGAACTTGTGGATCGCCAGCGGCCGTTACGAGAAGCAACCCGGTCGCGAAGGGGACGCCATCAAGGCCGGTATGGACTCGATGAACGAGAGCGTCGAGCTGGGCCACGCCATGGGCATGCGCTACCTCGAAATGCAATACAAGTTCCAATGGGCCAGCATGAGCTTCGGCACCGTGTCGAACCTGATGAAGGCTCGCAATGACTCCGTGAAAAAGGCTATCAACGAGGTCCGGTAAACAAGGACCTTGATGCTCATCCTCGCTGTCACCCTCCTTTTCGCAACACCGACTCCCGATCTTGTCGCCTCGACCCGCGTGCTGGTGCTGCCACTGAGCGCGGTGGAACTATCACCGCAACAAAAGGCGCTGTTCGACCATTGCCTGGTGCTGGAGGTCGACAAACGGGGCGGACTGGCGGCTGTGACCCAGAGCCTTGCAGAAACCGACGACGTCGAAGCCTGTCCCACGACCGAAACTACCTGCCTGAGCAAACTCGCCAACGCTTTGGGCGCCGATGAAGTGGTGCTGACCCAAGAAGCACGCCTGGCCAATGGGCGGGTGCTGACGCTCAAACGTATCCGCATCCGGGATGGCGAAATCATGGGCGCCGTGACGCGCCCGGTCACCGGTGACCACGGCGAAGAATTACTTTTGGTGCTGGGGGACGCGGTGGCGGAGCTGTTTTCAGAGTGTCCGCTGCGCCCCGACGCTGTGGCGGGCGTGCCACCCTCCATGGCGGAACGCTTTCACCCACCGCCCCTACCCCGCTGGGCCTTTGCCGCAAGTGCTGGGGCCACCGCGCTCGCGTTCGGCACCGGCTTGACGTACGCGATGCTGGCCAACGACGCCAGACGCGCTCACAATCGCCTGGCTACGCAAAACACCGTGATCGACGGGCACGAGCTGCAGCGCCTGGCACGCTTGTCCAACGAGCGCCAAAGTCGCGCCACGCTCGCCTATGTCGCCACCGCCTTGTTCGCCGTGACGACTGGCGTCAGCTACTTTTTCACCGACTGGCGTGAAGGTTTATTTGTGATGCCCATGACCCAAGCCGGTGCAGAAATCCTGGCGATCGGCGTCGGGGGGCGCTATGAATGACGCAATGCGTTCTGGGGGTATTTTGGACACTCAGGCGGCTGTTGCCTGAGACCACGAGGTAGTAGCACTCCATGTCCAGCATCAAGGTCAGTCTCGGGACCCACGCGAATCGACAGTATGCTTGCGCGCCGCAATCCCTGCCCTTGCACACACGCAAAACCGCCGCACCGCAGCAGGCACAAGCCCCCAGCCCTACTGATGATGTGCGCTTCACAGTTCCGGCTGACAGCTACAAAATGCCGTTTGGGCCCGGGGAGAATACCGTCGGCCAATCGCCTCTCGCGCTTAGGGCAGCCCTACGCGCACGCTCGACCCGCGCCCGCGCCATTGCCTGCCTTGGCAATTCGCATCCAACGCGACTCCAGTGCGTGAAGTTGCACCTCCCCAACGAGCCCTATATTCGCAGCCGCGAACTGGTCGCAGCGTTGCAGCAGGCCGACTTCCAAGCCTTAAAGCGCCTAAAGTTCCCAGCGGTGGCGGTGTTTGATTTCGACAATACCCTGATGGCGGGCGATGTCTTTGGTGAGTTTGCCGAGCTCTTGGTGCAAACGCGCTGCCTGAAGCCCGAGGCCAACCCGCCGTTGGCGAAACTGATGGGCTCGATGGGGCTACCGGGGCTTTCCGAGGCTGAGCTACTAAGACGGGATGTGAACGACAACCTCGAAACAGCGCTGACGTTGATGATGGCCCGCGAGCGTGGCGCTCCGGCCGAATCCAGCATCGCAATCTCGGAGATGTTCTTCATCTTGGCTGCCGCAATGAAAGGGTTGACGCCGGCCATCGCAGGCGAGCTGGCGCATAAGCTGTATGAAGATGGCGTCGCAGGTCGAGCCCCCTATCGCACCCATGTCTTCGATCCGTCGCCGCACCCTTACGACAGCGCCCAGAACATTGTAGAGGTCCTGCAAGACAAAGGTATCGAGTGCCACATTGTCACAGCCGGCCTGCGTCTGCTGGCGCAAGCAGGAGCCAAGTACCTGGGCATCGCCAACCGCCACGTGGTGGGGGCCGAGCTCGAAACGCAAGATGGGGTTTACACCGGCCGCGTTTCAAGCGTCGTGGATATCGGCAAGCCTGCGCTCGTGCAACGCAACATTGCCCCAGCTCCGCTGTTTGCCTTTGGCGACAGCCCATCGACCGACGGGCCCATGCTAAAACTCGCTTTAATTCAGGGCTTTATGGTAGATCCGCAACCGGCATTTATCGAAATGGCCAAGCGTGAGAACCAGCATTTTATGACGCTCTCCTTCAAGAAGCCGGGTCATACGAACGCGCTCTGATGATCCAGCTCTTCCACGTCTACAAATCGTACAGCAACGAAGCCCCGGCCTTGGTCGATCTTTCCCTGGAAATCGATAAGGGGGAGTTTGTCTACCTCACCGGCCCTTCAGGCGCCGGCAAATCTACGCTCTTGAAGCTCGTCTTCTGTGCTCAACGCCCCTCGCGCGGCCAGATCCTGGTGAACGGCCGTAACGTCGGACGATTGAAAAGCGGCGATATCCCGCTGTTGCGCCGCTCGATTGGCGTGGTGTTCCAGGACTTCAAACTGCTCCCCCAACGCACCGTGGAGCACAATGTCGCCATCACCCTGGAAGTCGCGGGCGTCTCCATGCGGGACGTCAAACGCCGCACCTACGCCATTCTGAAAGAGGTGGGGCTCGCGCACCGATTGAATCAGTATCCACCGCGGTTGTCGGGCGGGGAACAGCAACGCGTGGCCATTGCACGGGCGTTGGTGGGTGAGCCGCAAATTTTGTTGGCCGATGAGCCCACCGGCAACCTCGACGAAGAACGCTCCCAAGAGATCATGGCGCTGTTGCTTCAAGCCAACGCCCATGGCACGACGGTGGTGGTTGCGACCCATGACCGCGCGTTGATTGAGAGAACTCCAAAGCGTGTCATCCAGTTGGTGAGCGGTCGGTTGATCGCAGCCTGAGGAAAGCGATGCGTCGGCTCGCGTACTTTGTGACCCAAGCACTTGGCTCGGTAAAAGCCGCACCGGGCGTGTCGTTGCTGGCGGCCGGCACGATGGCTGCCACGCTCCTGTTGTCGGGGCTGTACGTGATGACGATGCAGAACCTGCAGGGACTGGCGTTCGTCTGGGGACGCACCGCGGCCCTCAACACCTACGTGGCCGAGAGCCTGAGCCCCGAACAAGCCACGGCGCTAGCGACCATGATCGCCCAATTCCCGGAGGTCGCCCACGCGCAGGTGGTAAGCCCCGAAGAAGCCTTGGCGCGGTTTCGCGCGCGCGGACCCGAAGCCGCACTGTTGGTGGCTGACGTGGACGACGGCGTGATGCCCACCTCCATCCAAGTGGATTTGAAGCCCGACGCCGCCGACCTGAAAACCCTCGAAGGCTTGGCC
>JAKLEG010000457.1 GCA_022703175.1 Myxococcota bacterium
GGCGGCCGATACCGCAGCGCTGCACGCTCGTTACCTGGCGTTGGCCGCGCGCATTCCCAACCTCACGCTGTTGGGCCGCTTGGCCGAGTATCGCTACTACGACATGAACGATATTGTGGTGCGCGCCCTGAAGGTGTTTGCCGAGCTGACCTAAAGCTCGCGTGGGCTACTGCAATCTTTACGCCGCCGGCTTCCAGTGGAGTGACAGCTTTTTACGGTGTTGGGCGCAGTCACGCAGGTACAGGTTGATAAGCGTCTGATAGGCTATGCCCGACTCGTCTGAAAGCGCCTTGAAATAGCTGATGGTGGGCGCATCCAAGCGGATGGTCACCTGTTTCTTAAGCCTGGAGGCGTACGGGTTTCTCTTGGCTTTAGAAAAATCGTAATGGTCGCGCATGAGTTCACCTCTCAGAAGTACTGGCCACGTTCCACTTGATTGGCACGCCGCGCTGAGATGATGCGGATCACGTCGTCGCTTTTGCGATAACAGTGGCAGACCACGAGCAACCGCGCTCGTCGACTCATCCCGAGCATCACAAACCGGTCTTCGTCAGCGGAATGATCTGGATCAGCCAGCAGACGTGCCGCGTTGTCGAAAAAGATCTCCTTTGCCTCGTTAAATGAGACGCCATGCTTGCGCAGGTTGAGCGCGGCCTTTCTTGCGTCCCACTCGAAGTGGATATCCATAAAACTACTTTGTAACTACGGTGTAGGTATTGTCAAGAACTAGCGTTTCGCAAGCCAATTGCGCAACCACCCTTGCAGCTCGCCGTGGTTGTGCACCCGGTGGTCAATGCATTCGGGCGCTTTGGCCGCCTCTTCGGGGTACAGGCCGACGTCCATCAACACGGTGGTCATGCCCAAGGACTTTGCGGGCGCCAAATCCCACAGCGTGCGGTCGCCCACAAACACCGTATTCTTGGCATTGGCCTGGGAGTGCAAAAGCGCCAGGCCCACCAAGGCCGGCTCGGGTTTGTGCACCCCCGCCTCTTCGGAGATGACCAAGTCGTCGATGAGCGGCGACCAACCCAGTTTACCAATTTGACCGCGTTGCTCGCGGCCTGAACCCTCGGTGACAATGCCGACCCAAACACCGGCATCCTTGAGCATCGTCAGGGTCGCAGTGGCGCCAAGCATCGGGAACGAGTTGGCCCGCCGCGCCTCGGCATAACCATGCGCCAGCTCTTCGGTAAAATTCTCATCCGCAATCCCGTGCTTACGCAAAGCCGCACCAAATCGGCGTTTGCGGTCGCGCACGGTGACGACGCTAATCAAACCAGCACGTTCTTGCGCTTCGTCAAAGGCCTGCACTTGCATGTAGGTGGCCAGAAATTCAGCGGCGGCAACCCCCGTATGGGCCTCGACGCGACTTGAGAGCTCGGCCAACACGTGGTTCACGAGTGCTTGGTAGTCGGTGAGCGTGCCATCCAAATCGAAAAAGACTGCGTGTTTCACGGCGGCTCTCTTAGCAGGGGACCGCGGGCAGAGCCACTGGCGTTTCCCCGTGGGCCTGCTCATCGCGTGCCTGCGTGCTGGGCAGTTTCTGGCGAGCGCACCTCAACCTGTTATGATGTCGGCACGAACCACGTGCAATTTACGAGGCCGCCATGACCCGTCTATTTTGGAACTCGTTGAATCTCCTCGTCCTTACTATCGCGCTCGCCGCCTGTTCAGGTTCAAGTACCGGCTCCGACTACTGCTCCAACGACGACAACTGCGGCGCCGGAAAAATCTGTAAGCAAGGCGCCTGCGTCACCGGCACGCGCAGCACCACCGGCGGCGACACGAATGCAGGTGACATCGACCACACCGACAGCAACACCAACGATGGCGCAAGCAGCGATGGCGGCGATTCGCCCGGCGATTCGACAGATGAGGGGCCGGGAGATCCGATCATCTCAAACGCAGATTTCGGCCCGATTCCTGATATTACGGGCCCCCTCATCACCATCGAGAGCCCTGCCGCCGGTGTGCTCGCCGGTGAATACATCGATATCGTTGCATGGGTCGGCGACAGCCAATCGCCGGTGGACCTGACCTCGGCCAAGGCCACCCTAGGCAACGACATCACCTTGACGCTTGTTCCAGCAGGCTTCTCGGCTGAAGACGGCGTGAAGTTTGTCCAACGCGCTCACGTACCGGACTCCATGAGGAGCTGGACCTACGCAACGATCGAAGTCACGGCCAAGGATGTCGTGGGAAATGAATCAAGCACTGGCCATGAGTTTGGGTTGGATACCACCAGTCCTGCGATTGCGGTGCGCAACTTCTACGTCCGTGAGATCCGCATGAAGGAAGGAGCAAGGGAGTGCTCGCGTCGCTTTCCGATCTTGGGCAAGTCTGCGGTGGCTCACGGGCAGGTCCTTGCGAGCCCTGCTGACCCAGCGGACCTCTATGATTACGGTTGGGCGTTCTTTCCGCGGGCCTACATCGAAGACCATGGTAACGCAGAAAATCTCGACAAAATCGTGGTACCGATCTTCGGCGTCGATACTGATACGACCAAGCTTTACATACTTACAGCCGATGGCCTGAGTGCCGGCAACACGCTGGTCGCACCGGACCTGAATGGTACGTGCGGCATCAACCCTGATGTCGAGCCGGACCCAATCTTGCCCTCCCCCGAGCAAGCATTGGTGCTCGCCCTAAACCAGGTGCCGCCAAGCGGTGCTGCCGATTTCCGGCCTCTCGACGGTCCAGGAGCTAATTGCATCGATGGAACCGACGACGCCAACGGAGATCCGCCCGGGGATGTCTGTGAGGATGCGAACGGCGCGACTGTCGGCCTATCTCGCTGGAAACCCACGTACGACGAGTCACAGGGCACGGTCTACGTGATCACGAACTACGACGCCGCGAGTTTGCTCTACTGCGGCGGCGGATATTTCGACGGCCACAATCTTCCCGGGGGACCGCTATGCATCACGGCGGTCGCCACGGACCGAGGTGGCAACGCAAATGTTGCTGTGCCACTTGCGATCTGTTTCGAACGATCGGGCAGCGATTGCGTGGGTTTCAATGCCGACACCGTGCCATGCGCATCGGGGTGCATGTACCGATAGCACCTGCCAACGGCGCTGGGAGGCACTACGCTACTCCTCTGGTGACCCGTCGTCGTTCACCACCACCCTCCGCAACGCCTGCGCACCTTCTTCCAGCGCCCACACCTCGGGCTCGCCGTCGCCATCGGCATCTCCGCGCGCAAGCAGCAAGAGCGCGCCCGCTTCTACTGTAGCTGCCAACTGAAAGTGCACTTTCATCATGGGTTTGAAACCCAACTCGGCGAGGCAAGTGCCGGGCGGCAATTCGGTAGGGGTTGTAGGCAACTCGACCGGAATCGGCCCACACGCCAAGTAATGACCCTTCTTTTGTTTGTACAGCTCTTGGGCCTTACGCAAGGTCAGGAGCAAAATGGTGGCTTCGGGCTCGCCCACCGCCAGTGGCTTGGGCATGAGGTAGGTAGCGTACAAGAGACTTGCGGCCAGCAAGCCGCGCATCTGGTTGGGCTCAAGCACCACCTCCACTTCGCGGCTGGGGCGCGCCATCGCCTTAGATTTGAGCGTGAACCCCTGAACGAACTTGCCGAGGAGCGTGGTGAGCAACTTTTCATCTAGCGCTTTGGGCACAAACGTCGGCCATTGGCTCAGGCTCCCCAAGCCCAGCGCCGTTTCGCCACCGGCCTCAGTCAGATTTGCCCCGGCGCGCAACAAGGCTGCCAACGCCACGCCCGCATGCACCAAGCCGCGTTGACCTTTGTCACTTTGCGCCACCAAGCGCACCGTGATGCGACCAGGCGCACCGTCCACGCTTAACGCCTGCACCTCGCGTACAAACGGTGCAATCGTGGTCATCGAGCTTGCCACCTCGGTGCGCTGCGGCGCCGGAGGCACAAACACCAGAGTTGCCAACCCAGGCTTGGCGAGGCGTTGTGACAGCGAGGCAAACAGCCCTTTCGGCAGCGGTTCGGGGCTGAGCAATTGGTGTAGCGCACGGGTGAGGCCACGTTCATTTCCCACAAGCAGCGTGCCGTCTGGGCGCACAAGCCACGCCAAGTCCACTGTGTTCACCCGGCTTGCTGCTTGTCCCTCTAGGTCGAAGGTCTCGATTTGCGGCGTGTCGGCCGGCGCAGCTGCCGGCGTTTCGTGCGGCGCCCCGCGTACCACCATTCCCCAAACCCAACCACCGCTGGCATCTAGGTCGACCCAAGCGCTGAGCGTGACATTCTTGTGGCTCAGGTTTAGGGCAGTGCTGCGTCGCACCACGTCCAACAGCCCCTGGAGTCGCTCGGCAAGCTTTTTGGAGAGCTCGGGTCCGGGCGGTAACACCGCCTGCAATGGTGACAGCTCCTCCACGAGGTTTGTGACGTCGCCGTACAGCTTGCCCAGCGCCACCTGTGCCCCCAACTCCGAATCGGGAGGCAGGTCTTGAACCCAACTGCCAGCGCTACAGACCAGGGTTGTTACGATTGCCAGCATACGTACTTCCTTTGTGAGCGCTGCTTGCGAGGGCTGCCAATAGATGCCGCACGCTACGTGATAACACCCTGTTTTTCCATAGGATTTTAACCATCGCCGAGAAGGTACAAAAGGGCACGTAAAAGCTCATCTTTTGCGCAACGTGATGGGTGTCACAACCGATACATAGACTGTCCCCAACCAGATCCTAAAGACTGCGAGCAACCGATGAGGCTGCCGCGACAGGTCTCGTGTATCCAGAAGGGGGCAATGGCCGCCGGGCATCGGCCCGGAATGTTGGAAGTACATGGACATTGCAGCGCTGATCAAAGGGTTCCAAGGGCAACAGCCGGCCGCGCGCCAGCACGTCGGCCTCTCCCCCGAGGTGTTGCTCAAGGAAGGCATTCTCTCGAACCCCGAGAAGCCCACCCAAGCACTGCGTCGCGCTCGCGGCCTGGTCCAACAAGGTCACTACAAAGAAGCCCGTGAGTTGGTTTGCCTGCACGCGCGCACTGTCGATCTGGCCACCCGCGCCGCCGTTACCGAGTTGCTGGCCACCTGCGCAATGCGTGGGGCTGGTGGCGACTGGGAAATGCTGCTGAGAAGTGCTGAGCAGGCCTACCAGGCTATCCAAGATACCACTGGCGTCGCGCGCGTTCATCGCGACT
>JAKLEG010000458.1 GCA_022703175.1 Myxococcota bacterium
CGCCGATCCGGGCTGCACGGGTCCCGACGACACCGATGAGCACGCGAGCGCGCTGCTGTGCGACGATGGCCTCGACAACGATGGCGATGGCCTGAGCGATTTCCGCCTCGTGGGTGGCGATCCAGGTTGTTTGTCGCTGGACGACACGGGCGAGCGTGGGACCACGGTGTGTGACAACGGCGTTGACGAGGACAATGATGGGCTTGCGGACTACGCCCTCACGGGGGGTGACCCAGGTTGCTCGTCGGTGAGCGACACCAGTGAGCGGGGTATCACCCTGTGCGACGACGGCGTGGATCAGGATAACGATGGCCGCGCCGACTACAACGTCACGAGCAGCCTTTCCGACCCTGGGTGCGTTGGGCCTGCAGACGACAACGAGAAATGCGCGCCTGGCCCTGGCTGCCCAGAATGCGACAACGGCCTCGACGACGATAGCGATGGCAACGTCGACTTCCGCCTAGACGGTGCTGGCGATCCGCAATGCCGCGCGGGTCAAGGCGGCCCTAACGACAACAAAGAGAAAAACTAGAATGATTTCGGAAAGTTCGCCTACCGCACGCTAGGTGCCTTGAGCTGCCAGCACGAACACCACCGTCCGACCCGCAATCACGATTTGTGACCCCGACTCCAACACCACGCCGCTTGGCCCCAACACCCGGCCATTCACTTGCACCTTGCGCCCACCAGACACGGGCAGAAGCCGGTACGTCCCTGAGCCATCTTGGATCAGCGTCGCTTGAATCGGTTTGACGAACCAACCGCGCAACCTCAGATTGGCGTGCGGTGAGCTCCCGAAGGTAAACACCGGGCGGTCGATTGCCACCGGCGCCCCTTCGACCAACAGATGCGGATGCCCACCGTGTACGGCGTTTTCGACGAACATCGTCTGGAGCTCGTGGCCCGTCTCACGCTCGCCGTCGCCACCATAGTGCAGCACAAACTCGCCAACGCCGATACGGTCACCGGGAACGAGCGTCGCCTCAGCCACCCGACGATCATTGACGGTGGTGCCATTGGCACTGCCGGCGTCGCGCATCACGTAGGCGGATTTGACCCATTCGATGGTGCAGTGGTGTCGACTGACGCTCAGGTGGTCAACGACGATATCGTTGGCCGGATCACGGCCGACCAAAGCCTTGCCCGAGTGAATCAGGCGCTTTTGCACGCGTTCTTCGCCGTGATGCAGCGACAATAACAGCGGTGGCGGCCCCACCTTTCCCGCGGCCAGATCCTGGAAACGGCGCGTGGCATGCTCATCACGGCGGGTGTCGAGCGCGTAGTAAACCTCTACGGCAGTGTTAGCTGGCGAGGCGTAGCAGTAGGCCAAGATCTGATCGCGGACTGAGCTCTCGTGAGGCGCAGTGCTCGCATTGGCGAAAAAGGCCGAGACCGGCTCACCATCACGGCAATAGACAAGGTTATGTTCATTGTCGCGCAGCAGCTGCACGGCCGCCGATTGCCCGCGGCTGCGCAGGCCGTCGAGAATCTGTTCCAGGTTGGCCACGCCGGCATCCACTTTGATAGCCGGGGCGCTCTCCAACGACACTGCGACCAGCAACACCAATCCGGCACTCGCGGTACCGAGCTGCACGTGGCGCGCAGGCGTGGTGGAAAACTCACGAAAAAAATCGATCACCGGGAGCCGTTTCAATTGGCCATTGGCGTGACGCGCCGCACTGTGGATGCTGTTGCGGTAAAGCAACAAGACATCGCGGTGGTGCTCGTATGCGACGACCAAAAAACCGTCTCCGCACTGCCCACTTGCGACCATCTGCTCGGCGCGGAGCAACACTCCAAGGTTGGAGGACGCCATGTCCAGCAAGAGCTGGTTGCACGGCAGACCTACCGACAGCATCACCATGCCCGTTCCTCACCCATCGTCATAACCCGTAAGCTTCACGCTTTGACAAAAAATGTCGCGCCACGCAAGCATCGATACGGTGGCTTGACCTGCCATCAATCTGAGTGCCATGAGAACGCCCGGCAACCACTTTCTTGAAGGAGTGTCTCATGCGTCGTTGGTTGATTGTTGTTGGTGCCCTGTCATTGCTTGCCCTCGCAAACTCCGCACGCGCGCAGGAAGACTGCGAGAACTGCAAAGATCTGAGCTACCTGCCACGCCTGCCCAACTACCATTTGACGGCGGCGGATGAAGCGGAGTTCGACGCCTACAAGTTCCCCGATGGCAAAACACTGCACACGGTCGAGGGACGTTATTTCCGTCGCGACTACTCCCTGAACGAGGGCGCAACCCGCGCCAGCCCTCTGCAAATCCGGCGAAACTATGCCACTGCCTTCAAGAAGGCGAGCGCGACGATCTTGTTCGACGGCAACTGCAACGGCGCAGGCTGTGAACCATGGGATGGTTGGGATTTCGTCAGCGGCCACTTCAAACAAGGCGGCAAAGAGACCTGGGTCCTGATGACGGTGAACGACGCCCCTGGCACCGCTTACTCCCTCTACGTCATCGAGCGCGCCGAGATGAAGCAAGATATCGTGCTAAACGCCGATGGCATGCAGGGTGCTATCCAAGACACCGGCCGGGTGGCGCTCCAGATCAACTTTGATTCTAACAAGGCTACGATCAAAGCAGACTCCGAAAGCCTGTTAGACGAAGTGGCAAAGCTGCTTGAGAACAATGGCGACTGGAAACTCAGAATCGAAGGCCACACCGACAACACCGGGGACGCCAAGCTCGCCAAGAAACTCTCGGAAGAGCGCGCCAAATCCGTGGTGACCGCCTTGGTGAAGCGCGGCGTAACCAAAAGCCGCCTGAGCGCCAAAGGCTGGGGCTCAGAAAAACCGGTCGCCGACAATGGCACCCCGGAAGGCCAAGCCAAGAATCGCCGCGTAGAACTGGTCAAAGTCGACTAAACGCCGACAGCTGCCACCGGGCCTGCCTGACCCAGGGCCCTACCGCCTCATCGCTACAGTTGTGCCACCGCCCCCTCCTGAGAGACTTCGTGGCGCCTGATCTCCTGCCCGAGACCCATGTCTAACGCTTTGATATGGAAGCGGAACCAGGTCACGAGCCGACCAAAAGCCCACTGCCTGAAGGTATCGCTTAAGCCAAACATCGCGAGTGCCTTGCGTCCTTTGGCGACGTCAGCCAAGAAGGTGGCATGGGCTTCCTTATGCAACAGCGTCTGGGCGTAATCACAAGCCGCCATCAGGCGTTCTTCGTGCTCGAAATGCTCCGCTAATCGAAGAGTTAGCCGATCGAGAGCGGTGGCCGTTTGCGCCGCATTGCCCTGCTCGACGGCCTCATGGACAACCCCCATCAGCTGCACGATCTCGCGGTGTTCAGCGTCAATCGCGACACAACCGGTTTCTAGTGCGTAGTCCCACACAACCATACAGCCCTCCTTGCGCGCATGCTAACAAACTGATGCATGCATTCGGTGGGCCAAACGTGGCGCACGATCGCTGACATGGCAGTGCGTGTGAGCGCGTGTCAGGAGGCTTGAGGCCGAGCGTCTGCCCGCAACAGCTCTAGGAACCCCTCAAGGGTGGTGCGTTTGCGCTCCGACTGCGAATACAGCTTGGAGGTGTAGATGGCCGTCGCGGCGTGCCCGCCCAAAAGCTCGAACAACTCGAAGTCGTTGGGCGAAAATCCCTCTTTCTGAATGAGCAACTCATGAATGAGGATGAGCCCCATCACGTTGTCGCCCACTTTCAACGGAATGCAGGCCACCGGTCCCTCCGCGCCACCATTCTTGGGCGCGTCCCCCGGGCGGGTATAGGCCTGACCCGTTGCCACAACATTGGCGATGACACCAGGCGTGATCGGCACCGAGCTCGGCGTCGAGTCGGGCAGACCTTCATGGCCAATCAAAAACAGCAACTGCGCCCCAGGGTCGTACAAATAGATCCCGAACGCCTCGGTGCCGATCATGTTGATGACGATCTCTTTGACGATCTTCACAACCTCGTCGTAGCGCAGCGTGGAATGGAGCCGGTAGCTCGCGACATACATCTTGATAAGGTCGGAGTTCTGGCGCTCCACCTGCACATAACGGTCGGCGAACGTGCGGTTTTCCTCTTCTACCGCGGTAAACTCATCTTTCAACTCCTTGTTCTCGCCGCGCAACCGCTGCACCTCCTGCTCAAGCAAGGCGGTCTTTTGCTGCAGATGGGGTACGTCAACCTTGACGTACTGACTCTGCAGGTCGTTCCGCTCGGCTTTGAGGCTGGCCGCAAGCATCCGCAGACGCTCGTTCTCTTTGAGCAGATCCTCGGTGAAGCGCTTCCCCTCTTCGAACAATTCCAACAACTTCATTGGCGTGGCCGGACCCGTCTCTGACATCGGCTTCTCCTCCCGCAGGCGCACCGCATCCTGCTCAGGCGATCTCTGTCTCTTGGGCCAACGGTCGCCCCGCCGTTCGCCGCGTTGTCGTGAGCGTCTCTAGCAACCCCGGAATCTCATCACAGGCACAAACATGCTCAGCAGCACCTAAATCGATGGCTGCCTTAGGCATGCCAAACACCACACAGGATTCGGCGCTCTCGGCGATCGTGGGCGCCCCCAAACGATGCAACTCCAAGAGCCCCTGGGCGCCATCCCGCCCCATGCCGGTCAACAGCACGCCCAACGCCTGGGCGCCAAAGCTGCGCACGGCCGAGTCGAACAAGACATCCACCGAAGGGCGGTGTCGATTCACCGGCGGGTGGCGGTTGAGCTCTACGAAGCCAACCCCGCCCTCGCGATGCACTGTCATGTGGCTGTGTCCCGGCGCGATTAACACGCGACCGGGAAGCAGCAGATCTCGATGGCAGGCCTCTTTGACCTCCAACGCGCACAACTCATTCATACGATTGGCAAATGCCAGGGTGAAGCCCTCGGGCATGTGCTGCACGATCGCAATCGGCAATGGAAAATTGCTACGCAGCTGACACAGCGTGTGACGGATCGCCTCGGTGCCACCGGTGGAAGCGCCGACCACCACCACCCGCTCGACACGACTGCCTGCCATAGCTTGCACCCCAAGCTTAGGTCGCAGCGTGGCTCGGCGCTCCGGTAAAATGTCGGGCCGCAGTCGCGCACGCCGGCGCTCTCCCCGCCCAAGCTCTACGAGCTTGGCAATCAGGTC
>JAKLEG010000459.1 GCA_022703175.1 Myxococcota bacterium
ACGTGTACCTCAAAATGAGGCTGCGCCTGAATGGCTTTCTTCACCGCACACTGATCGGCCGAACGAACGATGGCCGCGTGGTACTTCGCAGGGATGTGCGCAGGCAGCACGATCTCAAGCTCAAGCCCTGAAAGAACTCGGGTTTCTGGATGAAAACTCGGCCGCTCGCGAATCTCGACACCAGCGGTCGACAGCCCCCGGGACTCCAAAAAGCTCGCCACGTAGATGCCCGCACACGTGCCGATAGAGGCCAGAAACAGCTCGAACGGCTGCGGCGCCGAACCTTCGCCATCGGCCTCAATGGGCTGATCGGTTTTAATGACAGTATCGCCGATGCGCGCGTCGACCCGCTTCTTGCCGGGCAACGTCACGATGATTTCTTTTGCAGAAGCCATTCGATATCTCCTCGGCTGACAAGAGCCAACACGGCCGATGAAAGGTTCAAGCTCTCATGAAGGCAAGTGAGCTTCAGACCTTGGCACGCCGCTGCTCTTTGTCGAGCATGCGCGCCATGCGCACCATGCCTTCGCGAATCTCCTCGGGCGTCACCATGCTAAAGCTTGCACGCAGGCAATTCCTAAGGCCGCCGCGGGTAGAAAAGGCGCTCCCAGGCACGGCAATCACGAGGTCTGTGCGGGTATCCAGCTCGATCATGCGCTTGGCGTCGCACCCCTCAGGCAGCTCAAACCAAATGAACATGCCTTCGGTGGGCACGTTAAAGCTCACGCTCTTAGGCAACAGCTCCCTGGCGGCCGCGACCATCGCGTCCCGGTTCTTGCGGTACAACACACAGCTCTTGGCTATTTCGGTCCGAAAACCGTCGTAGCCGGCGGTGCGCATAAACTCAGACAAAAGTGCCTGCGCAAAAGAGCTCGTGTGGAGGTTGCTGGCCTGTTTAAACAGCACAAACTGACGCATTGCTTCTGCGGGCCCGCTTGCGTAGCCCAGACGTAAACCAGGCGCGAAAATCTTCGAGAACGAATCCAGCCGCACCACCCGCTCAGGCGCCAGCGACTGCAAAGTGGGCCGCATCGGCCCATCTTCCAAACGCACGAGCTGATACGGGTCATCCTCAAGAATCAGCAAGTCGTAGCGTTCACACAACGCCACCAACTCCTTACGCCGCTCAAGCGAGAGCGCTACGCCCCCCGGATTGTGGCCGTTAGGCACGCAGTAAACAAACTTGGGTAACTTTTGTCCGGCCTCGGTCAACCCTGCCAAGCGCAGCCCCAACTCCGTCGTATCGAGCCCGTGACCATCGAGCGGAATCGACACAGTGCCTTTTGCAAATGCGCCAAACGCCGAGAGCGCGCCCGGGTAATCCGGTTCGCTCACCACCACCGTGTCATCAGGATCCAAAAACAGGTAGGCCATAATAAACAGGCCTTCCTGGCTGCCGTTCAAGACCACCAGTTCATTGTCGGCAAGCACGACGTCGTCTTTGTGCTTGTGCCACTCGACCAACGTCTGGCGCATCGCAGGCGAGCCATCACTGGCGCCATATTGCGAGGCCTCTGTAAGCCCCTTGCCGGTCAGGCGAATGGCAGCACCGCTTTTGAATCGGACCTCCACATCGCTGAATACGAAGGTTTCTGGGTTTGGATAACCGCCCCCCAGCGAAATGATGCCGGGGATCTTCATCAGCGGAACCAGCTCACGAATCGGCGATGGCGTGCGCCCCTGGGCGCGCACAGCCAACCGGGCAGTGATGCTCTGCATGATCAACCTCTCACCGAAAAACGCTAGGCTGCGTCAGCCTTGGCTCGCCGACTGAACGCCACCACGAAGGTGCACAACGCGATCACACCGATAATGCCCATAATTTCCCCCGGAGCACCCTCAAACGCGCTGTCCGACAACACATGCACCGAGGCCTTGGCGTCCAAGTTGCCCGTGCTGCTCTTGATCACCGCGTTCACGATGGCATCAATGACGCCCATGATAGCGCCGCCAGCCACAAAGCCCGAGGCGATGAGCACGCCTCGATCGTTACGCGCCTTTACCGTCGCGTCGCTGTCGGCTGTACCCTTGCGGCCCACCAGGTACGAGAGGCAACCGCCCAAGAGCACCGGCACGTTCAGCTCCATCGGCAAATACATGCCCAGCGCAAACGGTAGGGCCGGAACGTTGGTCATGCGCAAAATGAGCGCCAACAGCACGCCCACGCCAAACAGGTACCATTGCAACGGCGCATCGGTGGTACCGAAGATGCCCATCAGAATCGACTTCATTGCCGACGCCTGCGGCGCCGGAATGGCCGCGGAGCCAAAGCTCTGGCTGGGGTCGGCTTGCGCCATGATCCACATTGCCAAGCCGCAGAACAGTGCGGCAACGAACGTGCCGAGGAACTTCAGCATCAGCTGTTTTTGCGGCGTCGCGCCAATCCACTGACCGATCTTCAGGTCGGAGGACAACGCGCCCGATGCCGATAGCGCGGTGCACACCACGCCGCCCACCATCATCGTTACGAACATCCCTTGGCCACCCACAAGCCCGAGCTTCAACATCACAACCCCAGTAATGATGAGGGTGAGCATCGTCATGCCGGAAATCGGGTTGGTGCCAACAATGGCGATGGCGCGCGCAGCCACCGGCGCAAACAGGAAGGAAATGAGCAGCACAATGAGCGTGCCCACCGCACCGTACAACAGACCATCCTGTACGCCCAAGCCCACCGAGAAAAAGATGAAGGCCGCCACGGTGATAAGCGCCAGACCCACGAGCATCTGCTTGTTGCTCATGGTTCGGTCGATGCGCGGCACAGCGGTCGCAGCGCGGCGGTCTTGACTCTTCATCCCCTTCAGGTTGGCGGTCATCGAACGGATCATGGAAGGCATCGACTGCAAAATACCCAAGATGCCGGCCCCCGCGATGCCGCCCACACCGATGATGCGCACGTAGGCGCGGAACACCTGGTCGGGAGTCATTTGGCCGATGAGCACCGTGCCCGGCGGCAACACCATCGGCAAGTTCACGCCAATCGCATGCACGATGGGCACGAGCACGAAGTAGCTCAAAAACGAGCCAGCACAGATGATGGCAGCGTACTTGAGCCCCACGATGTAACCGATGCCAACGATGGCGGCGTTGTTAAGCAGCCGCAGCGTCATAAAATGTGAGGCCAAGAAATCGCCCAGTTTCACAGCCCTGAAGCTCACCGCTTCGGCCATCGCGTGGAACGTCGTGACCAAGCCGTCGTAGAGTGCGCCAACGCCAGCGGCTAAGGCCAACAGCTTTGCTTGCCCGCCGGTGCGCGAGCCTGACAGCACGATTTCGGTGGTGGCGGTAGCCTCGGGCCACGGAAACTTACCGTGCATTTCGACCAACAGGTGATAGCGCAACGGAATCAGGAACAAGATACCGAGGCAGCCGCCCATGAACGACACCACGACCACCTGCCAAATGGCCGGAGCCGTGACGCCTGAGCCCGGCTCAGCGGCAAGCATGTAGAGCGCTGGAATGGTAAACACCGCACCCGACACCACGTGCGACGAGTTGGCGCCGATCGACTGGATGATGACGTTTTCTAGCAACGTGCTCTTGCGTGCAAAAAATGGCGACAAGCCGATGGCCAAGATAGCAATCGGAATGGCGGCCTCGATCCCCTGCCCAACCTTAAGTGCCAGGTACGCCGCTGCCATCGAGAAGATGGCGCAGAAGACAAGCCCCATCACAATGGCCCGAGGTGTGACCTCAAAAATTCCGGATTCGTTAGGAACCACGGGAACATACTGTTCACCCGGATTCAGCGGACGACGCGCATTTTCGGGCAAACCTTCAACAACCGACGAGTTCGCATGCTCCATGAGCAACACCTCATTAAATGGAGGCGGCAGTCTATGCGATCTCGTAAACGAGCCCAAGGGGTGAGATTGCGGAAGGCGGCACGACCAGGCTATAGAGCGCCCCGCATTACCAGGAGTTGCTATGCCGATTTATGAGTACGCATGTCGCACCTGCAATCACGAGTTCGAAGAGCTCTTGTTCAACACCAAGGCCACCGTGAAGTGCCCAAAATGCGAGAGCAAAAAGGTCAAACGATTGCTCTCTAAAACCGCCATCAAGACGTCGGAGGGTTTCCGCAGCACCGCCTCGGGCGGCGGTTGCAAGTGTGGCAGCGGTGGATGCGGCGGAGGTTGCGGCGGTTGTGGCTCAAGCGGCACGAAAAAGCGCCACGCTCATGCCGGGGGATGCGGTTGCGGCGGACACTAGCACCTCCAGGCCAAGAATACGTGCCTCGTGTGGCGCGCCCTAATTGCGGGCCGTGCCAGGGTGCTGCACCTCAGGTTTTGTGCGAGGCTTGTCGTAGTACTCTCTGAGCACCGTCATCACCTCCGGCTTACTAAACTCCTTCGGGACCGGTTTCCCTTCACTCAACAACTTGCGCAAGAGCGTGCCCGAGAGCATCAGGCGCGCTCCGCCTTTGTAATTACCTTGGTCGTCAATGACCGCCTGGCTGTCGTGCGGACAGGTCTTCATGGACGCCATGCCACCGCACTCGTAGCAGTAGAAGGCCCAATCAAGGGGAAGCGGTTTCAACAACAGGGCCCCTGGCGGGATCTCGTGGAAGATTTTCTGAGCATCGTACGGGCCGTAGGTGTCACCCACACCAGCGTGATCGCGACCAACAATCAGGTGCGAACAACCATAGTTTTGCCGAAACACCGCGTGCAAGAGCGCCTCACGTGGGCCGGCATAACGCATTTCCATCGGATAGCCACCTTGGATGACGCGCTCTTTGCGGAAGTACTTGTTCATCAAGACTGCAATCGCCTTGACCCGCACATCGGCCGGTATGTCGCCAGCTTTTAGCTTGCCGATCAGCTGATGCACGTAGATTCCGTCACATACCTCCATCGCGATGCGCGCCAGGTAGGCATGCGCGTTGTGCATCGGATTGCGCAACTGCAACGCCGCCACGGTGTTCCAACCGCGCGCTTCGAACATCGCCCGCGCCTCCGCCGGACGTTGGTAGATGCCAAGAAAGGCCTCAGGGTAGTACGATTCGGAGACCACGCGCACCGGCCCGGCCAAATTCATCGCGCCATGGGACATCACTTACTGCTCCAACGGGTGCCGCTCGGCAGTAGTG
>JAKLEG010000046.1 GCA_022703175.1 Myxococcota bacterium
TCATCGATTTGGGTCCCGAAGGCGGGGCGCGCGGCGGTCAAATTTTGGCCTGCGGGACCCCTGAGGAAACTGCCGCAACACCCGGGAGCTACACCGGTGAGTACCTCAAGAAGTTGCTGCCGAAGCCCAAACGCGGGCAGCGCGCTGGAGCAAGCGACGCGCGGGCCACCTAGGCGCCAATGACGCAGGTGTTGCGGTCGTTGACGATCAAAGTCCGGTATGAAACAATCATACCATGCGATCAACATGTGCTAAGGTTGCAATCAGCCTAGATTCAACGCTCCTAAAAGATGTTGAGCGGTTGCGCGCCCATACCGGAGAGAGTCGCAGCGCGTTGATGGCCCGCGCCCTTCAGCTCCTGACACAAGCGGAAGCCCAGAAGGCCAAGGTAGCGCGCTATATCGAGGTCCATCGAGAGTATCCTGAGCACCAGGCGGTCATCGCAGCGGCTCGGAAGCGAGCGCGTGCCAGCCTGGCTCAACTACCTTGGGATGATACGTGAAACGCGGCGAACTTTGGTGGGCCGACGTCGACAAGCGTCGCCCGGTGGTGTTGGTGTCGCGTGACGAAGCCTATGGCTTGCGGGCGCTGGTGGTGGTGGCGCCAGTGACAACCACGATTCGGGGTTACGCGGTGGAGGTCAAGCTGGGGCGACGGGAAGGCCTGCCGAAAGAGGGGGTGGTCAACTGCGATTGGCTTACCACGTTGCCGGTGGCCGACTTGAAGGAACGCATCAGCCTCCTGTCACACAAGAAGCTCTGCGAGTTGGATGCTGCGTTAGCCTTTGCCTTAGGTCTTGGCCGGCCCTGAGCACACGCGAGCGTTCGCGGCGCCCGTCTTAGATGGCCGACTCGCCGATATTCGGTTAACCTTGAAATCTCTCTACATCATGAGGGGCCGATAATATGGCGTATCTAGGCAAGCTCGTGGTTCTTCTTGCGATGGGGGTTCTACCCGCATCGGCGCTGGCCGGTGATCCTCCCGTAATGGGGGGCACAGGCTGGCGTCCGTTGACGCAAGAAGAACAAGCCTGGCGCGCCGCACACACGGTGCAGGTCGAGCACGTTGAGCCGAATGACTTGGCGCGACAACGAGCCCAGGAAGAGCAAACCGAACGAGGTGTGACACGATTTGGGTCTGGCGCACCGGCTGACCCACTGCCGGCAGCGGTGGACAACAGCGCCACCGTTTGGTTTCCGCCCATCCGCAACCAGGGTGGACTTGGCTCGTGTGTTTCGTTCAGCCACACCTACTACGCCTTCACTTACCTTGTGGCGCAGAGCCTCAACCGCGATGTGCGCAACAACGCTGTGAACAACGACAAGTTTTCGCCCAAGTTCCCCTACAACCTGAGTCCGGGCAGTGACTTCATCTTGTTCGAATACGGTGCGCCCACTTGGCAGGAATGGCCTTATGACGGCGTTGACGACAAAAGCATCCCGCAGACAGCGGCGATATGGCGAAGTGCACAAACTTACCGGCTGTCGCGCTTGAACCAAATCGACTCTGCCACTGAGGCCGATCTGATCAATCTCAAGCAGGCGCTTGCCAACGGCCACGTGCTCAACACCGGCACGCAGATCTTGCAGTACATGTTCAGCACCCTTGCCAATGACCCAGCCACCGCGGCCGACGATGCCTTGGCGGGACAGCAAGTGGTGATCGGACAACACACCGCAGGTGTCGATCACGAGATTACCATCGTCGGCTACAACGACGACCTCTGGACCGACATCAATGGTAACGGCACGGTGGACAACGGTGAAAAAGGGGCGTTCAAAATCGCCAACAGTTGGGGGCCTTCTTGGTCTAACAGCGGCTTTGTTTGGGTGGCCTACGACGCGGTCCGTAACACCAAGCTCATCACCGGCGGCCCGACGCCGCGCGAGTATGTGTTTCACAGCAGCACTTGGATGACCTTGCGCCCAACTGTGGTACCCAAGGTAATGGCCGAGTTCACCGTGAATTCCGCCTACAGAGATCGGGCGTATATCACACTCGCGTTGGGCGATACGGCAGCCACGTTGCCCAGCTCCCCTCGCACACTTGCAGTCACTGCTGGTTGGGTTTCGATGTGGCCCTCCTTCAGCTTCGACGGCAGCCACAATCCGGTGGATGCGACGATGTCGTTTGACGTCAGCGACCTTGTGACCGACCTGCAACCACAGCGCTACTTCTTGAAAGTCCAGAGCCAGGCCGCCGGCACGCCCTGGATCGTTAAAGACTTTCGCCTCACCGACAGCAGCGGTGCAACTTTGGCGGGCTACACGGGCACCACCCCGGCGGGCGGTCTTCCACAAACCGTAGACAATTCCACCATGTACGCCTGGGCCGACTACCAGTTGCCCGGTGGTGACGTGCAGCCGCCTGGTGCGACCACCGACTTGCTGGCCTACGATGCCACTGCCAACAGCGTGGCTGTTAGTTGGACCGCACCTGGGGACAACGGCCTGGGCGGGGCCACCGTGGCCGAGTACGCGCTTGGCTACTCGACCTCCGTCATCACCGCCGGGAATTTCGCCGCCACAAGCCGCGCGCCGGCCCCCACTTTGTACGCGATGCCCGGGGCGCTACAGGAGCTGACAGTTCCCAATTTGGTGGGTGGCCAAAATTATTGGTTTGCCATGCGGGCGCGCGATGCTGCTGGCAACTGGAGCACGCTCTCGAACGTCGCCCAGGCAACCACGATACCAACCTTGCTCATCACCACGCCAACCACGTTGCCGTCTGGAGCGGTCGGTGCAACCTACACGACGACACTCTCTGCGTTGGGAGGCACGCCGCCATGGACCTGGAGCTTGCCCAACTGGCCGTACCTCGAAGATGCCACTGGCACCGAGGTGCTTACCACAGGTGGTACCGCGCTGAACTTGCGAGCGTTGAACAGCGCCACGCCCTACACGTTCACGAGCGGCTTCAGCTTTCCTCTCCCTGACGGCCCCCAGAGCTCGGTCATGGTTTCATCCCGCGGCTTTCTATCGTGGCCGGGTTTCATGTTGCGAGTCTTTGATTGCAACGGCTCGCTCATCAGCGATGGCGTGGGCGAGGATGTCTTTGTCACGCAAGACGCTGACGCCGCCACCTTCCGCTGGATCGCTCACCCCACAGGGGTCAGTGGTGCTGACGGCTCAGTCAACTTTCAGGTCACGCTCTACCCTGACGGTCGCTTTCGCTACAGCTACGGTGCGATTGGCGGCGTTACCGTGGCACCGATCATTGGTATCAAAGCCGGCCAAGCTGTTGTGGCGTCTGTGCGCAACGGCCAAACCACCATCGCAAGCGGCTCGACCTCGTTATTCGCTCCCAACGATTTATGTCTGCCGCCGGGAATCAGCTTCGCAGCAGCGAGCGCCCAGCTGCAGGGCACGCCGAGCGTGGCCGGGACGTGGTCGTTCATGTTGTCACTCGCCGATGCCGGCTCGGCTCTAACCCAACAGACGGTGTTGCGAAGCTTTTCGCTCACGGTGAACTGCGCCGTAGGTTTCACCGGACCCGATTGCGATATCCCGGTGGTCGATTGTGAGCCGAACCCCTGTCAAAACGCGGGCACCTGTGCTCTCGACGCGGGTGACTACCTCTGCACCTGCGCCGCAGGCTTTGCGGGCAAAAACTGCGAAATCAACATTGATGAGTGTGCTGCCAATCCATGTCAAAACGGCGGCACCTGTGTCGACGGCGTTGCGAGCTATCGTTGCGAGTGTTTGTCGGGATTTGCAGGCGGCGACTGCGAGACTCCCGTGGTCAATTGCGAACCCAACCCCTGCCAGAATGATGGCGTCTGCGCTGTTACGAACGATGGCTATGCGTGCACCTGTGCGGCCGGATTCGTTGGCCCGCACTGCGACGTGAACGTCGATGACTGTGCCGAAAATCCATGTCTGAATGGCGGCATTTGCGTAGATGGTGTTGCAACCTACGCGTGCGATTGTGTGCCCGGATTCATCGGTGCCGAGTGTGAGACGCCGGTGGTCAACTGCGAACCCGACCCGTGTCAGAACGGCGGCAGTTGTGCCGTGGCTGCGCCGGGCTTTGTGTGTACGTGCCCCGCAGCGTTTACAGGTGAGCTGTGCGCAGACGATGTCGACGAGTGCGCAGCTGGCAGCGACAACTGCGATGCCAACGCCGTTTGTGCCAACACCGCGGGTGGTTTTTCCTGCCAGTGCACCGCGGGATTCACAGGCGATGGTGTTACCTGCATTGCCATCGCCGACGCCGGTGAACCTCAGGGCGGAAAGTTAGCCACGCGCTTGGAGGGTGGTTGCAGCTGCCGTTCAGACACCGCGTCACAGAACATCTGGTTGTGGGCGTTACCGTTGTTGGTTGTGTTCAGACGGCGGCGAGGTCGCTGAAGCCCGCACATTCTGCTGACGGACGTAGCCAAGCCTGCTGGCGCCGTGCAGCTTCTGCACTTTCAGGGCCACAGATTCCCCCGTGTTTACGCCATTGGATGCAATGTTTGCACCCGCCGTTCGTCGTGTCCCTCGGAAACACCGCATAACAACCTCGGCACGCCACTTGCTTAGTGCGCCATCACGCGGACCGTGGTGGCCGCACAGAAACCAAGCAGCCGGCTTCATAAAGATGCTGGGTTGTTCAAGATGAGAGGCATGTGATGACAATGAAGCAGATCAAGATTCACCAGTCTTTGGCGGTGAGGAGCCTTGCAGCTCTCGCCTTTGTTGCGGGCTTGTTCGCTTTGGGTGCTGTTGCTCATGCAGCGCCGACATTTCAGGGATGCTATCTGGATAACGCGACCCGTGCGTTGCCGGTGATGCTTATGGCGAGCAATGCCACGGTAGAGACCTGCACGGCGATGGCCGCGGAGCACGGCTATCCCTTGGCGGGTTTGCAAAATGGTGGCCAATGCTTTGCGGGCTATTCAGTGGACTATGCTCCCTACATGTTGTTGAGCAACCAGGAAGTCGCGTGCCACTTTATGCGTTGCACGGCGAACAGCGCGCAATGGTGTGGCGGCGCGTGGATCAACAACGTCTACAACACCCATGTTGACGAGGGCTTTAACGGCTATGCCGATTGCTACACCGACAGTGAACTGCGCATGCTCCCAGCACGCTTGATTCAAAGTGGTGCGACGCGAGCAAGCTGTATCGCAGCCGCCAGCGCTCAGGGGTATGCATTCGCTGGCCTCCAGAATGGTGGCGAGTGTTTTGGCGGCGACAGCGCCGGCTACTCGTGGGGCGCAACACCGGTGTCCGACAACCAATGTAACATGCCGTGCACGAGCCACCCTCACGACATCTGCGGCGGGGTGTGGCGCAACAGCGTCTACTACGCACGCGGTACGTTTAACGCCAGATTGACGCTCAAGAACTCGTCGTCGGCCTCTCAGGACCTTTTGTGGCCGGGGCAGAGCGCAGTGGTGCACGTAACCAGCAATCGCGCCGGCAGTACCAAACTCTATGTGGGTGTGCGCGACGCTGTTACCAAACAGACGTTGGGGGCGTGCGCCCCGGGCCTCAACAATTGCGACGTTACCGTACCTTACACCAACCGGGCCGCTCGCGACCTTGAAGCCTACGCGCTCTACATCGATACGACGCGGTCACCTATCATCAACATGCAAGCCACCTGGACCAAGACGATTCGCTGGAACACCAACGTCGCGCTGACCCTCACCGTAGACAAGGGCACTGCGTCCTTGGGCGAGAATGCTACGGTGACAGCCACCGCCGACCGAAACATGGCGATGACATCTGACTATGCCATCGAGATCTTCGACCTGACGTCTTCAGTCCGGGTGGGGCTTTGCCATACCTCGATCTGTGCCGTGACTCGCAACTATGCGACCGCCGGACTTCACGAGTACCGTGCACTCGTGTCCGAGGGCGAAGGTTACCTGCTCCCCGAGGTCATGCTCGCGCAGGCGGGTTCACAATTTATTACCTGGACCGGCACCGGCTACCGGATTTCCTTAAATGATCAGGGGGTTGCGACCACCAACGTCAACGTTTGGCCGACCCCGTACTACATCATTGTCTATAACTACGACACGCACGCGAGCGAGGTCTGTGGTTCTGGAATGTCGTGCTCGCTCAATCCCACCAAATTCAGCTGCGATGACCCGCTTATCGCCTTCATTTCAACCCTGCCTACGTATCCAAACGACCTGCCACCGCCAGCGGTGCAAGCCAACTCTTTGATGGTGAACGCTCAGGTCGGGTGTCCCAACTAGTTCATTAAAAGTATCGGCGCGCCGCACCGCATGGCCGGCGCGCCACCCTTTCCCAAGCGCTTTCAAGCCACCGCCCGATAGGACACCCATGCCAGGGATTTGTTCCTAAGCGGTAGGTCGCGCCATTCTGCCGTTGCCACGCGCCAGCTCGCCAGCTATCGAAGCAACTGGCAGGGAATCTGTCGCCCCCCTGCGTGGATCTATATGTCGAGTTGCTGGTTGTCGCAGGGTCGTTTGCTCCCGTCGCTGTGTGCTGCGGCCATGTTGTTGTGCGGCTGTGAGCGCTCATTCTGGAGCTTTCGCGACCTGGAGCTGTCGCCCTGTTGGCCCGATTGTGCCGCCCCCTGTGTCAGCAACCGCGATTGCCCTGAGGTATGTTTGGCTGGGCACTGTGTCCCGGTGTCCGAGGTCGGTGGCTCCTGCGAGGCGGCCGACGATTGTCGCCAGGAATTGGATTGCGTGGGTGACATCTGCGTTAGGCCCACCTGGTACGGCTTGGGTGGGTCGGCGTTAGCTTTGTGGAGCGAGCGGGTGAACGGTTCGGGGTGGGCCGGTGGGGTCAGCGACAACCCAGGCGACTCGCGTTGGCCGGATATGGTGCTCGACGCAAGCGGCAACCCCATCGTGGTGTGGCAGGATAACAGCAACGGCAACTGGGAAATTTACGGCGTACGTTTTGACGGAGAACGCTGGGTACCGTTGGCGATGGCCACAGCCAGCGGCGGCGGCATCAGCAATTCTAGTGGCGACTCGACGCGCCCAAGCGTTGCTCTTGATCCTGAAGGACAACCCTGGGTGGCCTGGCAAGATGGCACCAGCGGCACGGCACAGATCTTTGTGCGTCGCTTGGAGGGCACAAGCTTCGTGGAGCTAGGTCTTGGCTCCGCCAGCGCTCTCGGAGTCAGTCAAAGCCCTGCGGGTGCGATCACGCCGCAATTGAGTCTGGATGCTGTCGGTGTGGCGACATTGGTCTGGGCGGATGCGGCCTCAGGGAATATCGAAATCTATGCACGGCAGTTTTTAGGCTCTGGTTGGCAAGAGCCTGGCGGCGTTTCGGCGCACGCCGGTGGCATTAGCAATACCGCAGGTGACTCCACGGTGCCGCGAGTGGTGAGCCTTGCCAATGGCCATCCCGTGGTGGCGTGGCAGGATGATACCAGCGGCGCGGCATCCGTGTACGTACGCGAGTGGAACGGCGTGACCTGGGCCGAGCTCGGTGCTGGCAGCGCAAGCGGCACCGGCCTGAGTGCTGGCGCTGAGGCCTGGGAGCCGGCGCTGGTGCTTACGCCCCATGGTTTCCCCGCGTTGGCCTGGTCGGACCTGGGGACAGGTGGCCTGGTGCTGCGCACGTTTGATGGCGCGGCGTGGCAACCTTTGTGCGGCGGTGCCATTCCGGCAGCGGGCGCAGGTAGCTCGGGCTCCTTGCGACATGGCGTCCTGCAATTCGGCACCGATGGCGTGCCGGTGGCGGCCTGGCAAACATCGCCCCTAGCCACGTCGGTGGTTCAAGTGCAGCGGTGCGCGACGAGCTCCTGGGTCGAGGCGACTGCCGACGTCTATCCTGTGGGGCTTGAGCCTTGGTTCACAGAGGATGCCACCCACCCAGTGCTTGGGCTCAACGCTGCCAATGACGCGGTGCTGGCATGGGAGAGCTACTCTGGGAGCACTGAGATCTATCTGCGCCACGTGGTTGCACAGCGCTGGCAAGATGTTGGGCTTGTGCCCGACCTGAACGCGGGCCTGTTGCAGCTGCCGCGCGCCGAAGCCAGTGGCGTGTCACTGGCGTTGCTGCCCGACGACCGACCCCTTGTGGTGTATGCAGAGCCTGTTGCGCAGTTGCCCGCGTTTCGCGTGCGCCGCTACGATGCCCCCGAATGGACAGAGCTGAGCGCTGGGATTGCCGACGCGACGAGCCTTGGCAGCACCCCAGCGGTGGCCGTGGGTCCCAATGGCCTGCCGGTGGTGGCCTGGTGGGCGGGCGTAAACAGCGTGTTGCAGCTCTACATGAAACGCTTCACGGGCAGTCGCTGGGAGGAGGCTGGAGCCGGGAGTGCATCGGGGGGTGGCATCAGTGCCAACGATGGCTTCAAGATGGCCTTGTCGCTGAGGGTGGACTCTCAGAATCGACCGGTGGTGGCCTGGCAGAACAACGATACCACCTTCGCTCAAATCTACGTGCGTCGCTTGGAGAATGGCAGTTGGGTGGAGCTGGGTGCTGGTTCTGCGACCGGGGGCGGTATCAGCAACACCTCTAGTTTTGCGACATACCCCTCTCTGGCTATTGATCCCCAAGATGCACCGGTGGTGGCTTGGGAGGAGCTCGCGAATTCTAACTATGAAATCTACGTGCGCCGCTTTGACGGCACCTCCTGGCAGGAGTTGGGTGCCAGCTCGGCCTCGGGCGGCGGCGTGAGTCAAAACAGCGGCAGCTCCAGCCTGCCCGCGCTGGCGGTGGCTGCCAACGGCGATATCGCGGTGGCCTGGATGGACGATAGCTCTGGCGACTACGAGGTCTATGCCAAGCACTTCGATGGTGTTTCTTGGCAAGAGCTCGGAGTCGGCTCGGCCACTGGGGGTGGGATTTCCAATCATCCAGGAACCTCAGGCTCGGTGACATTGGTGGCCGGGGCAACCAACCGTTGGATGTTGGCCTGGTCGGAGGCGTTGGTGGGCAATCCGGAGATCTACGTGCGTGTTTTTGATGGCACCGCGTGGCAGGAGCATGGCGCAGGCTCAGCCTCGGGCAGCGGTGTTTCCAACAGCGCGTCGTTTAGCGCCAGTCCGCACCTGGCGGTGGGTTTTGCTCGCGCTTGCTTGACGTGGCAGGAGTCGCTGCCGAATTCTTCAGGAGATGCTGCGAGTTACACGGTGATGCGATGCACTGACTGGCCGTAGCGGAGCCTCCACCAGCTGCGGTCTCGGGCCTCGTCCGAGGTCCCGTTCGCCTTTGAATCCCAAGCGGATCAATAGGCTTTTCACACCGCAGCGCTCGGTGACTGCCGATTGGGTCAGGTTCAACGCGATGAGTATGATCGCAATGATCCAGGCCGGGTTTGCGAGCCAAGCCAAGGCCGAGAAGAACAGTACGCCCGCGCCCGCGAGCAGTCTGCCGACCCGTTCGTGACTCCAATTGCGCAGCCAGGTCGGCATAAGTTCTTGGGGAGACATTTGTGGCATAGGCACGACCCTCAGCATGACGTACTCCGAGTTTTGGATGAGCCGATGAGGAGCAAGCCTTTGCCCAACGACAGGCCGAACAATGTCGGGCCATCTTCGTGAATCTCCCAGGTGAAATCGTTGTCGGGTAGTGTCTTCAACATCGCTTCGATTTCGGCGCGCGAGTAATTACGCAGCGCGCTCACCACGCCGTCGAACGCCAGCGCCAACGGGATCACGGGCAAAAGCCACGTCCAAAACAGGTGTGACCAACGGAAACGCTTGGCCAACAGCGGTGCGATGAGCCCAAACACCAAACCACAGACGCACGAGGCGATCGACATCAAATTGCGAGACAGCGGTTCCACCACCATCACGCCATCGGCGTGACGGACGGCATCGGCCAAAAAGGCTTGGGCTTGGGCGGGGGGCAAATGGTGAAAAGCATTGAAGATGATGCGCGCTTTGCCACAATGGGCAGCGCTCACCTCACAGGCATTCACGGGTTGAACTTCGGCCTGGACCTGAGGAGCATGCGCTTGGGTCAGCTCGGCAAAAGCCTCGACGTTCGGGTTCAGGTCGCTCAACACGATGCTGCGCCCCGTAAGCTCGCGCCCAGTTTCGTGACACCAGGCCACAAAGTCGTCCACGTGCTGGGCGCTGCCGGCGGCCACCTCTAGCACCGGGCTATGTGCATGGATGAACTTGAAAAGACTAGGGAAAACGTATTTTCGATAGACGCCCAACAAGCGCATCATGGTGCCCAGTGCCGCCACGATGCCGCTGCGAATACTGGCTGGCACCCAACCTAAGTCCTCGATCTCGAATAGCTGCAAGCGCGGCAGAATCGTTGATGTTTTGCCGGATGCCTGAGGCTCGTGTGTGGCCCGTTCGGCCTCGACAGGGGACAAAAGCGGCAGCACCGACGTTGAGTTCATAGCCCAAGTTCGTCGGTTGCCCTCGTTTTTACACCTGAAAAATCACACGCTGGGTTTGTGCTTCCGGCTCGGGGCGGGTCTCTACAGGGCTGGGGTCGGGGTCGGCGGTCTGACCTGCTGCACCAACATAGCCAACAAGTTTACAAGCTCCTTGGGAGTTGCTTGCGTCAGCCTCGTCACGGTGCCGCAAGCCTTCTGCCACAGCGACTGATGTGCCTGCGCTTGGGCGAGCAGCGCGCGTACGCTGGCGTTGTTGTCCAGGCTGCGTTTGGGGGCCAAGCGCACCAAGTGCAACTCCACAGGGCCGCTCTTGTCGGCCACCGTGGCCACGCCGCGCAGAACCGTTTCGGTGCGATCGCCTGTGACCTCGGTGGCCATTGACACCGCAGCAAGCGCCGCCAACGCCGGCAAGGCTGGCTCGGTGTGGTAACGGCCAAACATCACCTTTGCGGCGACGCGGTCAAACAGCAGATCACAGTCTTTGAGGCCCGCTAAGCCAGGCTGATCGTTTTGGCGAGCCTGCCAAATCGCCGCCCACGCTTGGTTGTCGGCCTTCTTGCAAGCGGCTTTGAGCGCCGCCGCGGCGCGTTGTAGGTCTTCAGCGTAAGCGCGCATTTCGTCCAACGCCAAGTCGTTCGGTTGGTATGCCTCGCCGTGCAAATAGGCGAGTTGTTGAGTGTCATCTTTTTGCGCCGCCGCCCAAATGGCCACGTGCACAAGCTCGTGCATGAGCACCGGGTCATCCACCGCGAAGCTGTCGAAGAGCGCCATCGGCACGCGCACCCGCTGTTCGTCGGGGCTAAAGGTTGCGGCGGCGTAGGGGTGTTCCACCAAGTAGCCTGCATCCAGCACCAGCTGCACCCGAAGGGCGTCGAGCCTTTTGGCCAAAAGCGCTAGCGGCGTCTTGCCGGTCGCCGTGATCCGCACCACGCACGGGAGGGTCCGCTCGCCCACCAAACCCGCTTGACTCAGAGCCTCCAGAGCCGCGGTCTCAAAAGGCGCACACCTAAGCGGCGTGCGCGGCGACTTGGCGTCGGCTCGCAACGCCTCAAGGGCTTGGGCCGTGGCACTGGCGGTCGGCGCGGCAAACAGCGAAGCAACAAGGAGAGTCGAGAGCATGGCGGAGTATGCAACGACTTACGCCTTGGCGTCACGGGTTGTGAGCCTAGGGTTTAGCTTCGCGAGCCAACTCCAGCTCCAGCGTTTGTGCGAGCCCACAGGCATCGCCCAGCCCAAGCTCACAGGCCTTCTTCAAAAGCAGCACCGCTTGCTGCTTAGCCATCGGCACGCCCAATCCGTTGGCGTATTGCGCCGCTAGGCCAAAACAACTGTGAGCATCGTCGCCGTTGCACCCTTTTGTGAAGTACTCCAAGGCTTTGCCATAATCCTGGGCAACCCCGGCGCTGCCGCCGAAATAGCGCATCCCCAAGTCGGCGCAGGCGCGCAGCTCCCCCTTTTGACAGTAAGTCTCGGCCACGGCCAACGGCGGCCGCTCGGGAGTGGGGTCCTCTTGTTGCTCGTTGCCTATCGTCGTCCAGCCATGCTCCATTGCGTAGCGGGTAAAGTCCAAGACGCCTTCGTGAAAGCGCAGGGTTTTCAGGTGATTATCAAGCGTCTCGCGCGCGATGGCGGGCGAGGCGGCCTCGCTCGTGGGGCGCTCGGTGCGCACCACCAACACACCTTTGACGAGCGGCAACGCGCGATAAACAAAGGCCGCCACGGCATCGCTCTTGGAAACAATGCCGGTTGCCTGTTGTAGGTCGACTTCCCAAGCGAGCATCGGCGTTTGGTCTGGCAACGCCAGCTCTTGCACGTTCACCGGGGCATAGCTTGTGAGCTTGGTATTCTCGTCTACCGTTTCGCCCTCTCGCACGCGGCGCGACAGCTCAATCGTGCGCAATAGCTCCGCCCACTCGGCACCAAAACGCCAGGCCATGTGTTGTGTCAGCAGCGCGTTGGGCGCAAGCGTTCCGGTATCGCCCACAAACTGCACGGCGGCGTCGTAGCTCAACCAGAGTCTGCGACCATCGACAGTAATCACCGTACCCTGGTCATCTTGGCCCGCCTGCACCTTGTCTCCGGAGAATTCCAAAGTCAGCGAACGTGGCTCGTCGAGCACCGCCATCAGCACCCCTTGTTCAGAGCGCGCTCCCACCAAGCGTGGTAGCTCTGCGGCCGGTGCCGGACTGGCTTCGGGTTGGGCGGTCGCTGGCTGAACCGGGGGCGTCACCGAACTACGGCTTGCGCAGCCGGCCACACAACCGAGTGCTAGCAAGTGACGGGCGTAGCTAATTCGGGTCATGGATATATCCTCTCTGGTGTGTCACCCAGGCGCACAGCGATTCGCGCGGTCTATGCCAAAGCTTGGGCAAGCGGCAAGGGGGCGGTCGACCATAGCGCTCGGGGGAGAGAGCCCATTCTGCGGGCGAGGGTATTTCGCCGACGCACATAATTCATTCTTAGCAGCTGCATCAAAAGGGGCTTTACTATGAGCTCGGACTGCTTATTTAGATACCGACTCTATTTCTGCCATATCCCGAAAGGAAAGCTCACTCATGCATCGTATTTTGTCCTCTGGGTTTCTTGCCGTGGTGCTGCTCGCGACGTCATCGCGCGCGGCCGCTCACGTTGAGGGAACAGGCAACGGCTCGGCAAGCATCGTTCGAGACGATTATGGCGTTCCCCACGTTTTTGGCTCCACATTGCGCGCCGTGTTCTATGGACTCGGCTACGCACAAGGTCACGATCGATTGTGGCAAGCGGAGATTCATCGTCGCATCGCGACCGGCACATTGGCCGAGTTCATGGGCCCATCATCCATCGCGGGTGACGTCCAGTCGCGAACGATCTTCGGCCCGCCCGAGCGGCGTGCCGCGTTGCTTGCCGCAGCGTCCGAGGATCTACGCGAGATGCTCCAAGCCTACGCCGACGGCATGAATGTCTGGATCCAGGAGGCAACAGCGTCGGGTCAGCTGCCGGTTGAGTACGCAGCCTTCGGTGTCAGCCCGCGGCCTTGGGTGGTGGATGATTCGCTTGCGGCTTTTATGCTTTTTTCGAGTCAATTCGGCTGGTTCGGCAACGAGGAGCTCACCAGCGCCCAGATGCTTACGCAGTTGATGGCCATGCATGGTCCTGCTGAGGGCCAAAAAGTATTCGCCGATACTCATTGGCTCGACGATCCGGAGACACCGACAACAGTGCCGGCAACTGGAGCGTTCGGGCCGAGGCCACACGGGTTTGGGGGCGCCTTCGAGATGCCTTCGGGCCTCAACGAGTGTACATCTAAATACAATCAAGGCCGCAAGGCCTTTTTGGAAAACCTAGACTACGCCGGCATCCGTCCCGGACCAGCATCCAATGCCGTTGTATTGGCGCCGAAGCTAACCAAGGATGGCCGTGCATTGTTGCTGGGGGGCCCGCAAATGGGGTTTGGGGCACCACAGATCAACCATGAGGTAGGAGTTCACGGTGCGAGGTTCGACGTTACCGGAACCCAGATTGCAGGTTTGCCAGGCGTTCTGATTGGCGTTGGACACGATTATGCGTGGACGATTACCTCAGGGCTCACCGACAACACCGACATCTACGCGGAGGTCTTGAACGCGACGGGTCAGTACCTGTTCAACGGCGAATGGCTCAATCTCGCTTGCCGTGTTGAGACGATTCACGCCCGGTCGGCGCCTTCGCAGAACGTATCGGTTTGTGAGACGGTGCACGGCCCGATCATCGCAATGGCTTCGGGTGTAGCCTTTGCCATGAAGGCAGCCACCCGCGGCGAGGAGCTCACAAGCCTTGAGGCTTGGATCAACCTGGGGCGGTCCCCGTCTGTTTCGGCGTTCGACCGCGAACTCTCCAAGATTGCCTACAACTTCAACATCTTCCGTGCCGACACCCACGGTGACATTCGTTATTGGCACATCGGCCGTATCCCGGTGCGGGCCGCGGGTGACAATCCGTGGCTTCCCCACAACGGTGTTGGGAGTGCCGAATGGCAGGGGTTCATTCCTTGGGCTGACATGCCGCGCGCCGCGAATCCCCGCCAGGGCTGGCTGACGTCATGGAACAACAAACCGCAAGAGGGCTGGTTGAACTCGGCAGCCGGCTACGGCACGTTCGGCCCCGTCCATCGCGTTAACACCTTGATCAAGCTGCTCGAAAAGGTTGAGCCACACAGCGCGGACATGGCGAGCCTCAAAGAGATCAATCGCAAGGCCGGGATGACGACGGATACCCCCTCCGGAAGCGCCTACACGGTGTTCGCGCCGACGTTGCTTAACAGCCTCGTAGCCCACCTAGATTTGAGTGCCGATCCGCGACTGCCCGAAATCGCGGCCATTCTTACACAATGGGACTGGCTGCAGTTAGACGCTGACAGCGATGGTCACTACGACAGTCCTGCGGTTGCGATTTTCAACACTTGGTGGTCGGCGCTTGTCGCTCGGGTTTTTGCAGATGACCTCGGCGCCAACGCGAATGCCAATGTTGTAAGCAATTTGGTCGCACGTCTTTTGGACGACAGCCCTGCGGTGCCCGTGCTTCACGACTATCTGGACGGCGAGAGTATCGAGCAGGCGGTCACAGCGTCGTTGGTGGCAGCGCTAGGCACGTTGACGACGACCTACGCTTCGAACGACGCCACCGATTGGCGGCAGCCAGTGGCGACTATCTTCTGGAAGCCGAGCGGCGCGGGCGCCGTGCCCAACACCCTTTGGATGAACCGCGGTACCTACAATCAGGTTGTTCACCTCGGCGTCGGAGCCCACTTCTACGCGGAGAACGTGGTCGCGCCTGGACAAAGCGGCGACCCGCTGAGTCCGCACTTTTCAGATCAGCTGCCCCTGTACACCGGCTGGCACTACAAGCCCATGATTCTCGACCGCCGCGATCTCCATGGGCATACGGAATCCGAAATCCGTTTGGATGTTCCCTAGGCTATCAAGAGCACATTGATGTAGACGTTCGAGGACAAAACACGTGGTGGGGGCGTCGGCAAAGGCGCCCTCACCTGCGCGTCCGGCCCATTCCCATCTCTGTCAGTGCCTCAGTCGACCGAGAACCAGGGCGAAAAGCGGTGGTGGTTCATGGCCGCTGAACCGCGAGCCATCTCACGTGTCGTACTACTCAGGAATCTCCGCCTCCACGAGCTCGGCCAGTTGCGCCAACGACTCTTGCCAACCCAAATGGCAGGCGTCCGCCGGGATCATGCTGGGGATGCCTTCTTGAACAATCGTGACTGCGGTGCCGCACGACACTTGTTTGAACGATACCGTGGTCTGCATTTCACCGGGCAAGTTAGGGTCCTCAAACTTGTCGGTGTAGCGAATGCGCTCGTTGGGTACGAGCTCTAAATACTGGCCACCGAAGCTATGGCTGTGACCGGTGGAAAAGTTGGTAAACGACATCCTGTAGGTACCACCGACATCGGCGACGAGCTCGTGCACGTGGCCAGTAAAACCATGTGGTGGTAGCCACTTGGCCCAGGCGTCGGCATTGAGAAATGCCCGATAGAGACGCTCTGGCGGTGCCCGAAATACGCGATACAGGCTAACGGTGTTTGTTGTAGCCATGTTCACTCCTGGTAAAGCCCTGGCCCTAACCAACGCCAAAGGCGTGTGGTTCGAAGATGGGGAGGCTTGTGCCGGCCAGCAAGCCGATGTGCAGCAAATCGACGAAGGGCGGGGCGACTGACACGCCTGGCTAAACTAGCGTGGGCATGCCGGGGGCAGGCGTATGGCGAGCAGCGGCCAAAAATTCGGGCAAAAGTGCCATCTTCGCCGGAATCAGCGTGATACGCCCCTGGCCCTCGGTGAGGCGTTGGATCTCCATGATCTCAAACAGCGCCTCGGAGACCTCGGGGTCCTCGGAAATCTTTTGCAGTGTTTGGCCAACGATTTGCGGCCGCAAGGCACGCGCTTTGGCAAAGTCCACCGCTGCTTCGCGCTCGGCGCCGCTCGTGATCACGCTCACTTGGTTGGCACCCGCTTGCTTGATGGCCGATGTCACCTGGCGCAGCCGGTTCACCACCTTCTCTTCGATTTGCCGAATCATTCCCTCGTCGCGAAAATGCACCTTGCGGATATACACCGAACCCAACAGATAGCCCCACTCGTGCGACTTAGGCGACACCTCGTTGCGCACGGTTTCACTCATGGTGTGGCGGGTGCCCAACATATCGGCCAGTTTCATGTTGGACAGGCAGCGCACCGTGGCGTTGGAGACGTTGGCGCGTAGCGACCCGCGCGGATCGGTGTTTTTAAACAGGTAGTTCACGGGATCGCTGATGTACATCTCGTACCAAATGCCGATCCCCATCGGCGCGCCCTCTTCGGAGTTAACGGGGTTGGAGCGCATGTAGGTTTGGTCCAAGCGCATGTCTAAGATGTAGCGCTTGCCCAGCCAACAAACGATCGGCGCCTTCAGCCCCATCTTGAGCCACAACAGGTTGAGCCCCGGTTCTTTGAGCACCGCGACCACTTTGCCAAACAGCGTGTACACGTGACAGGTACGCTCATGCACAATGGCGTAGAAGCCCAACAATCGCAGCAGGCCGAAGCACAACGGCATCACCAAGAACCACGCGAAGAACGAAATCAGCGACACCAAGAGCAGCGGGCTCATTTCTGCACCTCCTGAATCGCTTGCTCAGCTTTGGCGTACAGATCTAAGCGCACGTAGCGACGATACGAGCGCAGCGCCTCGGTGCCGCTCTTCTTCAGTTCACCCAACTGTTGCGCCATCGCGATGAGCGGCTGCACCTCCGCTTGGGCGCGCAGCGTTTCGATTTCTACTGCGCGTTGCGATTGCACAATCTTTTGATCGGCCGCGGCCTGCGCCAAGCTGATGTCCGACGACACTTGGTTATGCGCCGTGTTAATAGCCGCCAGCGCCGACTCCACCTCGGGCGGTGGATCGATGCCGGTAATCAGCGACGCGTCCAACACCATGCCGTAGCGAGCCTCCGATGACTGGCACTCCTGGTCCATATGATCGTTGATGTCGCGCAGGTTCTTGCGCAGGTCGTTGATCGACACCCCCTGCACCGAAACCGCTTCGCCCAACACGTTGGACAACCCAGCCTGCTCCTTTTGCGGGGCTTCAAAGTTGGCGATGCGCTGACGCAACACGGAAACGAAGTATCCCATCACGTGCGCGATCGGGTTCTTGATACCAAAAATGTAGGCGTACAGATTCTGCTCGGAGACGCGGTAGCGAATGTCGCCGGTGAGGCCGGTATTCAGTTGGTCTTTGGTGACCGCCTCCAGAAGCGTGCCGCCGTGATTGGCCTCGGGGCTCTCCACGTCCAGCGCCATATTCACTGTCTGCGTGGCAATCGAAACCTTGTGCACCTTTTGCCACGGCCAGCGGAAGTACGGTCCACCTGGCGGGATCACGCGCACTTGCGGGTAAACATAGCGCTTTTTTTCGTCATTGGAGAGCCGCTCGGCAATTGGCAGGGTGAGTGTCGTGGTGTCACTCAGGCGATGGGCGCGGCCAAAGCTGGTTTTCACCGCCCGCTCGTTTTGGTTCACCGTGTAGAAACCAAAAATGACGTAGCGCAGGAAGAACCAGGCAAAAAAGCCGATGGCTGCCCCCTGCATGATCGTGCCGCTGTCCATCTGCGTTGGGTCCACGCGCTCCCCCTTGTTGAGGTCTGGAGCGCTGACTCAAACACAAGCCCAGAGCGCGAACAATGCTGCCGCCTTAAACTAAGGTCGCATGAGCTCGGTGCCGTTGCGCGCATCGGGGGCGAAGCCATCCAAGACATCAAAGTACAAACGATTGGCCAACACGGTGCCCCCTGCCCCCTGCCAGGCCATGGCCGAGCCCAACGGGGTGGCGACACTGCCACGCAGCACATAGGCCGGCACCGGACTCGTAAGCGCAATCCCCATCGCCACCGCACCATCGGTGAGTTGCACCGAGGCCGAGCCGGCCACACCCCCCGCCACCACCAGCAAGCCGTCATCGAGCCGACGAATGCTGCCGACATTGGTGTCGAGTGAGGTCGCGGTGGCGTCGCCCACGTGCCAGCGCGACAGCTCACGGTCGATCAAAAAGAGCAGCGTGCTGTCGTCCTCCCAAAGCACCTGGCTAGGCACCCCTGTCAGTGGCACCTCCACCGCTTCAGCGCCGCCATCAGTGCGAGCGACACGCAGGCTTGTACCCCTTGTGGCGACGTAGGTCCCGCCAGGTGACCCCGAAAGCCAATCGCCCGGGGCGATGCTGACAATCGGCGTACCTGCGAGTGGCACCGATTTCACCGTTTGCTCGTCTAGGTCGGTGTACACCAGGCGCTCGCCCACAAAGGTCATGTGATTGGTGCGAACCTCGCCCACCGACGCTGCGGTCATGGCTGGCAATGTATAAATCGATAGTGACTGTGCATAACCCTGCATGGCGACGCCTAGATGCACAGCCACATAGTTTGCGCCCGCCACGTTCGTGACCACGATGTCTCCCCAACCGGGGTCGTTCTGGGTCGTGCTGACCGTGACGGCTAAGCCGCTGGGAATCGGGTGGTAGCGCACCGCGCCGCCGTTTCCCTGATAGGTCTGTTTGATGCTGATAGCACCGCTGCCATCGGGCAACACCGCCACGATGCGCTCGAACTGTTGCAGCGTGAAACCGCCGTGGGCGCCGGTCACCATGTCCATCCACTCGGTCATAGAGCCTTGAGACGTATAGGTGTAGTGAATCGCCCAACCTGTGCGGTCCAACCAAGCAAAGCTATCACTGGGCGAGCAGCCTCCCATGCCACAGACAAACACCGGCGCTTCAACCAGCGTGGTGTCGGTGCCGGCTACCACGTCGCGGATTTTGAGCGGGCCGATCATGAACTTCATCGGCTCCTCGGGAATGGCTGTCATGTTGCCATACACCACGTACTGGCCATCGGGTGACACCGCATCGAACATCGGCGTGGTCAACCCCAGCCAGCGCGCCGCCTCGGGGGGCCAATCGCTGCCTGTGCCGTCCGACACGCACAGCATGCCCTCAGCCACATAGCCATCATCGCACAAACAGCGCGCTGCACCTTGCACCAGCGCACAAACACCGTGCTCAGAGCAGCTCTGGTTGGCACACGCGTCGTGGCTGGTGTCGCTCGTGCCCCCCGTGGTTGTCCCAGAATCACAGGCGCTGAGCGCTAGGAGAGTCACAGCCGCGAACAAGGCCCGACGT
>JAKLEG010000460.1 GCA_022703175.1 Myxococcota bacterium
AGAACTCAAAGCGCTGTGAAACTCAGAGTCTGGGTTTCTCCACAAGCTCGCGTTGAGATTCGCGAGCTGGTCGCGTGGTGGCGCGAGAATCGCCCTGCCGCTGCGAGTCACTTGCCGCAAGAATTGCAGCGCGTTCTTCGCCTGCTTGGCGAGGCACCCAACGCTGGGGCTCCGTACCCAGTAGACGGCATTGAGGGCGTGAGACGCTATCGGCTCAAAGGCACACCTTACGCGGTCTATTACCAAGTCGACCAAGCTGAGGGCATGGTCAAAGTTGCCTCAGTGTGGAGCTCGATGCGCGGTTCTGGGCCGCACCTATGAGGCCCAGTTTTTTACCGGCTCGGCTTATACGCTCGCTCTGACGGATCACTTTCACCACCGCCTATCTCAAATTGAGACAGTTTGAATGCTACGGCGTGGCGCTGTTAGTGGCTCGGCGCCCTAAACGTCCACGGGGTGATAATCTCGACTGGCTCCACTAGGTGGGATGGTTGGAAGGCTGCTCCGGTGAGGGCGCGGCGCACGCAGCTGTTCATGGCTTCAGGGAGGTCGGATTTGATGACCAGGGCCTGGGTGCAGTGGCCATTGGGGGCGATCACGTAGCGTACTGTGAGTGTGCCTGTGAGCTTTGGGTTTTGTACGCGGGCGTTTCGATAACACTCTTCGATACGGCGGGTGGCTGCTTGGGTTATTTGCTTCACGTACGGTGAGGCTTCCTGGTCAATGCCAACACCGAAACTTGTGGTCCCGAGATCTTGGTCGGGGAGATCGAGAAGTCCGCCACTCGTACTCGCTTTGGCACCCACCGACTTGTTTTGCGAGGTATCAGAGCTGCGGGTCACGGTGGTTGGCGCCCCAGTCTGGCCTGCGCGCTTCAGGTCGCGGGACGCCAATTCTAGCTCCTTAGCGAGGTCCTTATTGCCCATCTTTGATGCTTCTTTGAGCGCCGATAGAATGGCCGCGTCAGCATCGATGGTACCTGTGGGTGGTGGTTCCATTTGACTCTTGCGCGGGTTCCCGGCTTTGTCCCATGCCATCCAGGTGCCGACTTTGCGGCCGGCAAAATATTCGCCTTCGAGCCCTTTGATGCCGTGTCGATGAAACCAGACCCAGTGCCCATGCTCGATACCGCGTCGGTAGTCGCCCTCGTAGCGGATCGGTGGCTGCCGGACATCGCAATCATGGCTTGTTGCGCAGTCTTCAACCCACACGGTGCGTATGCCATGCCAGACGCCAGAGGGCTTGATGCAACCAATCTCAAAACCAACCGGAGGTGCGGCGCCGATCAGCGTTGCGTCATCGGGGCAGGGCGCTTGGCGTTGCCACCACGGTGTGGCGGCCGAGGTTGGCACGGCCCAAAGGCTTACGACCAAAGCACCCGCGACCGCGTTCCAACTGAGCTTCATGCAGATGCGCCTTTCCGCAGTGCGGCGCGGTGACACCAAGGCGACATGGCTAACGCCAAGAGGCACGTGAGCGACGCGGTCTGGTAGATACCAGCATAGCCCCACGGCGTCACCAGGCGACCGGCCACGCTGCAACCCACGCCAACCCCCACGCCGTAGGCGCTGGCCGATAATAACGATTGTCCCAGCGCACGATGTTCTCTTGGCATCACATCGTCCACCATGCCGATCGCCGCTAGGTGGACCGATGCATAGGAACCCGCATGCAACATCTGACTGATGCCGATCAACACCAGGCTGTCGGTGTTGGCCAGCACCATCCAGCGCACGGCTGCTGCGGTCACACCAAACTGCAGCAGGTGAAGTCCGGAGAAGCGAGACGTTAACGGTGCGGCGAATGCCATCAAGAAAATTTCGATAGCGACCCCTAGCGCCCAGAATATACCAATGACCGGTGCCGAGGCGCCGAGCTTGGTGAGTGTCAGCGAAAAGAAGGCATAGTAAGGACCGTGGCTTATCTGCACCAGCGTTGCCACCAGCAACACCGGCAGGAGCGGCTTCCAGTTGATTTTGCCATGCGGCGCAAGAGCGTGGGGACGGGGGTTAGTTGGTACCACCAGCCCAAGGGCGAGCACGGCACAGGCCAAGAGCGGGAGCGTCAGCGCCCACGCGATTGTCCCGAGGCCAAAACGCACTACAACGAAGCCGATCCCCATCGACATTGCGATGAAACCCAGCGAACCCCACAGCCGGACACGCCCGTAGCCGGTTCGCTCAGTACCCAGCGCTTCAAGTGTTAACGCCTCGGTGAGTGGTAACACGGGCGCAACAAAGACGCCGTAAGTTGCGAGTGCGGCCAAGATGATTGATGGGGGAGAATCTCCAACCAATGGTAGCAGTGCCAGACCTGCTGCAAGGCACACGACAGCCAACAGATGATGACGTTGTTGCAACCGGTCAGCAAGCGCTCCCCATAGGGGGGGCAACAATGCGCGCCACAGTGAGACCAAGCCCAACGCCCAACCTATTTGCGTCGGTGTCAGACCTCGGAACGCTAGAAGCGGTGGAAGCCACGGTGCATAAACGCCCATGTTTAAAAACGACACAAAGTAGAAAGCGCCAAAGCGTGTCACGTCAGTGCCTATCAACGTCTGCCGTTGGGGGCGTCAGTTTTGCTCCTCGTGCGCACATCGTCCCGTGCTCAGCTGTCATTAGGCTTGTGTCAAACGTCGCGGGCGCCTTTGGCAAGGCAGAACGATGGACGTGCGGCGGCGCGATCATGACGGCCTAGCTAACCCACGGCGTCAGGGTGTGCAACCCAGAGTGTACGATAGCGCCGCGCCACGAGGTGGCGGCGCCGTATGCCGTTTCACTACATTGTTTCGCGCGACCGACCTCGCTAGATTCCGCCGCGGAGGCACCTATGAAGATTGTCGAGTGTGTTCCCAACATCTCTGAGGGGAGGGATAAAGGGGTCTACGAGGCTGCGGCGCAGGCTGCGGCGCAGGTCCCAGGCGTCACGTTGTTGAACATCGACCCGGGGTCGGAGACCAACCGGACGGTCATCACGTTTGTCGGCGCCCCCGAGGCGGTGCTCGAAGGAGCATTCCGGCTTGCGAGCGAAGCGACCGAGCGGATCGACATGCGCGGTCACAAAGGCGCACACGCGCGCATGGGCGCAGTCGACGTCATTCCGTTTGTGCCCATCGCCGACATTTCGATGGACGAGTGCGTCGCATTGGCGCGCCGCCTCGGTGAGAGGCTGGGCAAAGAGTTGAGTCTGCCGATTTTTCTGTACGAATTTGCCGCGACGGCGGAACATCGCCGCAACTTGGCCGACGTGCGCGCGGGCGAATACGAGGGTCTGGCGGAGAAACTCAAAGACAAACTCTGGAAGCCCGATTTTGGCCCGGCAACCTTCGTACCCAAATCGGGCGCCACGGTTGTTGGTGCTCGTAAGCTGTTGGTTGCTTACAATATCAACCTGAATACGCTGGATAAACGCCTGGCCAATCGCGTGGCATTGGATGTGCGCGAGAAGGGCCGCAAGAAACGCGATGCTGAAGGGAATGCCATTCTGGATGCCAAAGGCCAGGAGGTTTGGGAGGCGGGTCTACTGAAGAACGTCAAGGCGGTCGGCTGGACAATCCCTGAGTTTGGTTGCGCGCAGATTTCGATGAATCTAACCGACATGGACGTCACGCCACTGCACGTGGCGTTTGACACAACCGACGATCGCGCTCGGGAGCGCGGTTTACGAGTCACCGGCTCTGAACTCGTTGGCTTGGTTTCGAAAGAGGTTTTGTTGAATGCTGGTCGCCATTACCTGCAGCGTATGGGCCGGTGTGTCGGGGCGTCAGAGTCGACCTTGTTGCACATCGCCACTCGCACATTGGGTTTAAGCGAGGTCAAGAAGTTCGATCCGCAAGAGCGGATCATCGATTTTCGCCTGGCGCAACCCGCACCGTTGTTGCAGATGACGCTGCGCCAGTTTGCCGACGAGCTCTCCAGTGATTCGCCCGCACCGGGTGGTGGCTCCGTATCGGCGTTGGTCGGGGCGCTTGGGGCGGCGTTGGCCGCCATGGTGGCGAGCTTGTCCCATGCGAAGAAGGGACTCGAAGCGAAGCAGCCTGATTTTGATCGGATCGGCGTGCGTTCTCAGGTGTTGAAAGATCAGCTCTTGGCGGCGGTAGACGCCGACACGCTGGCCTTTGACAAATACTTGGAAGCGATGCGGATGCCGAAGCTTATGCCCGAAGAGATCGCAGCACGCGATCGGGCCATGGTTGAGGCTACTGTTGCGGCGATCGATGTGCCGCTTTCCGTGTTGGAGGCTTGCCCCGAGATCATCGCACTGTCGCACGAGATTGGCAGGATTGGTCTGCAGGCATCGCGTTCGGATGCGGGTGTCGGCGTGCAAGTCGCGCGCGCGGCCGCAGCGGGTGCCTATCAAAACGTGTGCATCAATCTCCCGGGGCTGACGGACAAGGTGCGCGGACGGGTGCTGTTGGAGCGCGCTGACGTCGCCTGGCGAAAAGCTCAGGCAGCTCATCAGGAGGCCGAGGCCGAGATCCTGGGCGGCTTGGGCAGCGCTGCTCAGTAGCCTTACGAGCGCGCCGCGCGATCGGCTTGCTATCTGTGTTCTGGTGGCACCGCCAGCGCAATTGCTGGGCCCTGGCATTCCCACACGATGACAGGCGTGCGGCGGCGATTGCGGTTCGGGTTCAACCGATACAATAGGCGATCAAACCACCATCCTTCAAAACGAGATCTCACGCGGCAGTCTAAGCCGAACCCGGCAAGCAAGATCTGTGCTTTCATCTGGTCTGGCTCAAAGGCCAAATAGCGGTTGAATGCCGCGGCATTTTCTAGGCGTAGCAAGCGTCCCACAAACACCGCATTGGGGGACGAGGCGCGCTCGGATGGGATATCAGGCCGTGCCAAGAAATAGGTTTGCAACTCGGGGCCGAGCGACACCACGCCGGTCGCTCCCGGATCGTCGCGCAACGCGACCATAGCCTGGCGCAAGTTAGCTTGGCTTTGATTCGTGGTCGCAAGGGCCAACGCGGCAATATGCAAGCCCACGGTCAACGGGCCTGCACGCCGCCAGAGCTTTTGTAGGCGTTGCCACCACAAACCACGTAGACTCGCCAACGTCTCTGGGTCTGCGGCCAGAAACAAAA
>JAKLEG010000461.1 GCA_022703175.1 Myxococcota bacterium
TTGGGATCTTCGCGGTCACTGCTGCTTGTTGCCGCCCAGGCCGCCGACAAGCAAGCCAACAACTCGCTCGAAGGCATCGTGACGTTCACCGTGATTTTGGTGGGTGCGAAATCAGCCACCGGGTGACCCAAGGCCGCGGCATGGGCCATCGCCAGATCCAGATGATAGTAAGCGTGCACCTCGGCGAAAGAATCGACCCAGGCCGCTTGGTCGACATAATCAGAGACATTGTCCAAGGGCGGGTAGATGAAACCATTGGTTTCGCCCTGGTTGGGCGCATTGTGGGTCTCGCCACACAAAGCACCCATCAAATCGCGGAACTGCGCGCTGAAACAAGCGAGTCCGCCCAAGAGATCTTGGCAGGTGAGGGTGCGCACATTGGATTCATCTACGAGGCAGCTTGTGGCGGTGACATACTCGCCTTCCATGACCAGCGGCTCTTGAACGAATAGTCGGTTGAGGGTCACCGGTGTCGCCTCGTTCAGCTGGGCGGTGGGAGTCGGGGCTGGTTGGTAGACTTGGGCGCTCGTCGCTGCGTTCCGGGTGGCGCGGCGGACTTCGAGCACGTCGCCAGAATTGGCGTGTACGACGAGCGTGGCTTGCTGCCACGGGTATGGCGAGCGAGCGGCGACGAGATACACATAGGCTTGGCGTCTGGGGTCGATGGCCAGGCGCGCCGACACTTGGGCGGTTGCAACGTCTTGGGCCGTGAGGGTGCGTTGCAATAAATAGCCAAAGGCCCTGGCCACTGCGTCGCTCGGACCAAGTTGCGCAGGGGTTAGGTTGCCAAGGGAGGTAAAATTGTGACGCGCAGTTTGCGGCTGCCCTAAGGCGTCTAGGCGCACCACCAGCGCTTCGCCCAGCACCGGTACGTCATCGTACCAACGCTGGGCCCGGACCAGCGAGCCACGGCGCAACGGTAACGTCTTGAGATTCACCAGGCGATCGTGAGCCCCAAGTGCAAAGCGCGGCGCCTGGGCATATACCCAATGCGTCACTGTGGCTTCGGGGGTGGCTTGCACCACGACCTCGCGCGGGGCGGGGGAGAGGGTGTGGGTGGAGGCAGCGGTCAAGGCGGTCACAAGCAGCCATAGGTTCATCGAAGGACTCCCATCGGAATTGCGAGGGCCAGTGGTTAGGCCAAGGCGCGGCCACACTGGCCCCCCATACAGCGAACGTCAAGCGGCTTGCTGTGCCGCACGTCCCACGGCAGTGTAGCGCGCGTGAAAGACCCTACCGAGATTTCTGTTGTCATCGGCCGCGACGTTGAACCCGATAGGCTGGATCGCCTGGTCGCACATTTGGGCAAGGTCTCACGGCGCGAGGCGCGGTTATTCATTGCTCAGGGGGCGGCTTTTGTGGATGGCAAAGAGGCCCGGATCTATAGCCGTGACGTGCGGGCCGGTGCTCTCTTCACTCTCAAGCTCACCATGTCCGTGACGGCCAAAGCAGCGCCTGCGTTACGTCAGGATCCGCGCATCCTCTATTGCGATCGTTATCTGGTGGTGGTGGACAAGCCAGCGGGGCTGTTGTCCGAGCGAGATCGTTTCGGCAGCCCAGCCGTGGAGAGCGTGTTGCCTGGCATTCTGCGGCGCTTAGGGGAGCGTCACGACGAGGTGCGGCTGGTACACCGCCTTGATGCCGGCACCAGCGGTGTGTTGGTGTTGGCACGAACGCCGATGGCCGCCACGGTGCTCGGAAATGCCTTTGCCTCCCATCTTACAAAGAAGAGCTACTTGGCGTTGTGCGTGGGGCTGCTGCGTCGGGGACGCACCATCGATGCCCCGATTGGTAGGCAGCAAGGCACTCGTCACGCGGTGGACCTAAGTGGCAAACCTGCGAGCACCCACGTCGAGCCGTTGGCCACAAGCGATGGCACGAGCCTGGTGTTGGCCGAGCCCAAAACTGGGCGTACTCACCAGATCCGCGTGCACTTAAGCCATATCGGCCATCCGCTATTGGGGGATCGCTTGTACGGCGGGCCTGGCTACACCGCTGAGACGCCTCCAGCGCCCATTGCGCGACCGATGTTGCATGCCGCGCGTTTGTGGTTGCCCCACCCTAAGACTGGCGAGGCGTTGGTTGTGCGGGTACCGCCACCTGAGGACTTCGAGATGCTGGCGCGAAGCCTGTCGGTCTGGACGGATCTAACGGAGTTATGTGGCAGGCGGTAAGAGTGACACGATGTGCAGCGCATTCCGGTGAGCTGCGCCTCGTACCTTGCGCACCTGCTCAGCGGCGAGACGCCCTAGCTCCTCGCGATGGGAGGGCCGGGAAAACAGATCTTGCATCACGCGCACCAGTTGCTCAGGGTTGATGACCTGCATGCCGCCGCGCCCTAGCAGCACCTGTACCGAATCGGAAAAATTCTGCATGTTGGGGCCGAAGATCACGGGCTTACCGCAGGCCGCTGGCTCTAGGATGTTTTGGCCACCGCGCGCGACGAAGCTGCCACCAACAAATACCAGGTGTGCGAGCGCGTAACAGGCAGCCAATTCTCCGATCGTATCCAGCACAAAGACATCGGCCGCGGGTTCACCTTTGGAACGCAGGCTTGTTCCCAAGTTGCGCTTGGCCGCCAGTGCCACGACGCGTTCAGCGCGCTCCACGTAGCGGGGTGCAATAATGAGCCGTAGGCTGGGTTGAAGCCTGCGCAGCTCCAGATAGGCGTCCAGCAGTAGCTCCTCTTCGCCTTCGTGTGTGCTGCCGGCCACCCAAACCAGCGCATCCTTGGGGAACGCTGCTACCCGCCTAAGCTCAGACACCTTGTCGGCAGGAGGGTCGCGCGTGAGGTTGTCGAACTTGGTGTTGCCGGTGATTTTGAGCTGATGTTCGTAAGCGCCTAGACGGCGCGCCGTGTCGGCCTCTTGTTCGTCGCGCATCAGCAACAGGTCAAAAGGGCGCAAGAGGTTGCCGACCAGGCGAAAGAAGCGCCGGTAGCGGTGCACGCGTGCCGCCGACAAACGACCGTTGTGCAACACCAAACGGACGCCGTGTCGACGCGCCCCATGGATCAATTGGGGCCAAAGCTCGGTGTACTCTAGCACCAGCACATCGGGCCGGATGCGGTGCAGGGCGCGCCGGACCGCACCCCAGAGGTCGTAAGGGACATATGTGATCGCCGAAACCAGTGACCGATCTCGCTCGGCCATCGTGCGGCCGCTGTTGGTCATCGTTGAAAGAATGATCTTGGCATCGGGACGCAACTCTTTCAGTTCACGCACAAGCGGCAACAGCGCCAGCACGTCACCCGCTGAGGCCCCATGCAGCCAGATGCGTGGTCCGACTCCAAGCCCAGGCCAGGCTCGTGGATAGAGGCCCCAACGTTCGCGGAAACCCTGCTTCAACTTCGGATGAAACAATAGAAAGGGCAGCAGCAATACAAATAGCGGATAGGCGATGAGGGCGGCCAACCAAGGCATGAGCGTTACTCGAGTTCGACAAAATCGCGGGCCGAGCTCGCGAGGTTAATAACTTCGATGCCCCGACCGCTCGCAGCGGCCAAGAGCCACTGACCCTGCACCGCCAGCGCTTCGATGCTTCCATGGTTGTGCAATCGAGTGACCGGACCGGGATTGTTTGGAGTAAAGATGGCCGCAAAGGCAACCCCCTTGGGGTCGCCCAAGAAGAGGAAGTCAGCGCCCTGCGCCAGTCGGCGAGCAGGATTGGCCAATGTCACCGTGGTGATGGCGGTTGGCGTGTCCACCGCCGTGATATCGAGGAGTGTCAGTCCCGCTTGCGAGTTAACACCGTACAGCACGTTGCCTGTAACCGTCACCGCGTCGAAGCGCGGCGTGCCACTGTAACTTGATACAAACACGGGCAGCACGACGTTGCTGATATCGACAATTTGGAGTGCTGGGCTGCTACCACTAACAAAAGCGAGCGCCTCCTGAACCACGAGGCCATTGCGCGTGCCCGCCAAGGCGAGGCGAAAGGGAGCGCCTGGACTTGTGGGGAAACGCATGTCGATGGTGTAGATGCCCCCGTTGGTCGCAGCGACGATGACATCGGCGGCTGTGGCGACACCTACCGGCGCTTCCGTGAGTGGAATGCTGTCAAGATCAGAGCTGTCGATCACCAAAGGGTCGGTGAAGTCTATGAGGTAGAGGCCATCGGGGTGGGTGGCAACAAGCCAATTGTCCAACCTCGCCAGCTTGTAAATCGCAGTGGGAAAGGTGTGGTGTGCAACCAGGCGAACACCCTGCACATCGCTCAGGTCCAACAGATACAGGCCGGCGGTGCCAGCAGCGCATAGCGCGTAATCGTCCCAGAAATACACGTCGCCCACGTTGCCACCTGACACTGCGGGGGAGGGGGAGCCGGGAAATCCTGGGTTCGCAACATTGGCCACCAGTGCGCCCTGGTTCTGGGCGGCGATCGCCAGCGTGGTGTTGGTGATTGCCATGGCCACGGGAGCATTTTGCACCAGCGTGGCAGTGGCGGCGTTGGGCGCATTGCGGTTGTATTCCAGTACGCCGGCACCGCCGGTGCCGATGAAGATGCGCGCGACGTCCAGCGCGGCGCTCAACGCAGCCTGGGGTGGGTGAATGTATGTCACGGTGCTGTTATTGGGGCTCATCGGATTTGTGATGTCCACCACGGCGACGCCTGGCTCGCCCACGACGATGTAGGCGCGGCCGCCCACGCCGTCCACTTGTAGATCGGATGCCAACCCCGAGAGGGCGGCTCGTTGCGGGGCTGAGAGTGTCTGGCCCGAGCATTGAAAGACCGCAAGACCTTGCTCTTGATTGGCAACGTAGACGTAGTTGCCCACCACCTGCATGTCGGCGACTGTTCCCACGGCGGTGCGTTCATCAATGAGCGCTGGGTGGGAGGGATCGGTCAGGTCGTACCACGCCAAGCCGCTGGCGCCACGGCCGACGAACAACCGCGTGCTGTCCAACCAGACACTTTCGGCCGTCTCAGGTAGCTCGGCCTCCGCAACGATGGCGTTGTCCGTCAGTCGCACCAGGCGTATGCCCTCTGTCCCCAAAGCCACGGCCACGAGCGGTGCATCTTCGGCCACCGCGACATCGACGACTGCGGCTCCCAGACCCAGATGCGAGTGAATGCGTCCCGAAGC
>JAKLEG010000462.1 GCA_022703175.1 Myxococcota bacterium
GTGACGGAGGCCACGCGGGCGGCAGTCTCTGCCGTGCACCCGCAAACCGGCGCGCTCACAACGATTGCCCAAGGGCTTGGGTTCGTGCCGAACGGCCTGGCGTTTTCGCCCGATTATCAAACCCTTTACATTGCCAGCGCCAGCAGCGCGGCCATCTATGCGACGCATCGCAATGGCAACGGGCAGTTTGGTCCAGTCGCGTTGTTCGCCTCGACCCAAGGGGGCGTGGTGGTGGAGCCTTGCCAAGGGTTGGCTGAGCATGCTCCTTGCGTTAGCGACGGCTCGGCTGGCACCTGTGAGGTGAGCGGCGCGGGCGGCTTGATGTGTGCGCTTTTGGGGGGCTGCAGTGGCAAGGCCGAAGGTGACACCTGCGCCAGCGGCACGGTGGTGGGCGTGTGTACCGCCGACATCTTTGGCGGCCTGAGTTGCAACGTCCCGGCCGCTCCTGAGGCTTGTGATACCAGCATCGCCGGGGATTCGTGCTTAAGTGGCGGTCGGCTCGGCGTGTGCGAGGATGACGGCAGCGGCACCGGTGGTTTGTATTGTCGCACGCTCGAACCTTGCGAAGGCCAGGCGATCGGCGACCTGTGCACTGAGGTTTGGGGCGTGGTGGGGGTTTGTGAGCCTGACGTGCTTCCTGACTTGAAGTGCAACGAGGATGCTCCGTGCCAGACTAAGGCCGTGGGCGACCCCTGCGGCGATCCGGCTGGCCTGCATGGCCTCTGCATCGATAGTATGGCGATAGGCATCCTCGAATGTGACCCCATGGCCGTGGACGCCTGTGCCGGGGCAAACGTGGGCGACTTGTGCACCGACAGCTCCGGAACTGCCGGGAGTTGTCAGGACGATGGCAGTGGCGCCTTGACCTGCGTGGCGTCAAGCGGTGCCTGCGAGGCCGCAAACGTTGGCGACCCGTGCACCAATTCCCAAGGTCAATCAGGAAGTTGCGTAAGTGACGGGGCCGGGGGGTTGTGGTGTCAAACGGCGGGCGGCGATGAGGCGTTGCACGCGCTCACCACCGACCGGTGCGGCAACGTCTACGTCGGCGGTATGAGCTCCGGCACTGTCATACGTATCGCTCCCGATGGCAGTGCGCTCGAACTGGTGGCTGCGACGGCGCGGGCTCCGGTGACTGGCTTGGCATTTGGCAGCGGCGTAGGCGGCTGGGATACCCAGACGTTGTACGTGGGAGTGGAGGGGAACGCCGGTATCCTGGCAGTGGCGTTGGGGTTTGACGGCCGGCCGATGGTGATGCCTGAGCACACCGATACCGTGCCAGCGGTGGGCACCCAAGCACCCTCAAATACGTGCATGAATTTGGGTAATTCGCCGCGTGCCATCAGCGAATTGGACAAGCCGCGCGGCTACCACGACGTGGCCTTCGATTCCGATGGCTACATGATTGGCAGCGACGAATCGAACCTGGTGCGCGTGAACAGCGCCGGGGAGGTGCAGTTTTATGCGGGCGGTTTAACCACGGTGCAAGGGATGGATTGGCTGCCGGACGGGCGCCTGGTGCTCGCAAGTGACCAAGGGATCATCAGCATTGCGCCGTCTGGTGGGCAAACGGTGCTCGAGCCCGACATTACCAACGGCTACGGCGTGACCGTTGGCCCGGACGGCTTGGTCTATGTTGGGGACATGAATTTCGAAGGCAGCGGACGTGTTTACCGTATCGACCCAGCGATTCCAAAGACCGACGTGTACCTTGACCCCGCTGATTTCGGTCAAGATTGGGACGCTCGTATCGTCAACTTCGACGCTGATTATTCCGTGATGTACATTGGTTCGAAGGGGACGTCAGTCTATGTCGTGACACTCGATGCCGAGCTGAACCCCGTCGGAGCTCCTCGTCATTTCGCGATGATCGACAACATCGCAGAATGGTTGGACGGACTTGGTGTCGATACCTGCGGCAACCTGTATGTGCCGAATTATGACACCTCAGTGCTGTTTCGCGTCACGCCCGATGGCCTGGTTACAAACTTCTGGACCGGTGAGTACATTTCGTACGTCCATGGCCTGGAGTGGGGGAACGGTGTGGGTGGCTGGAAGAAAGATTCCATCTACCTGCCGCAACCATACGACAACACCACCGTGATCGAGTTCCAGATTGGCGTAGGCAGTGCACATCCGCACTAGCCAGCGCTAGAATATCGCGGGGCCTAGCTCCCGCGGGTCGCGTTGGTTTTGGCCAACATTTGCAGATACGCCATCAGGCGCTGGTACTCGGGCCCCCAGAGGCGCACGAACTGCATATGCGCGGTGATGGCCGAAGGCGGCGTACCCTCTACGTTCAGGATGTTGCAGCGAACTCGTAGCGGCTTGGGGGCATCGGGGAGCGGCAGATCGATCAACACCGACTCGCCCGCCTTCAGCGGGTGATGCAGGCCGACTGCGAGGCCGCCTTCGGAGATGTCGATGGTGCGCCCGATGGTGACGCCATCGGCCCGCACAATGTCGATGGCCACCGCAAAGCGGTCGTGGCGACGGAACGGCACTTGGAAGCGGCGACTGGCGGCGCGGAAGATGTGCAAAACGTCGGCTGGGTGCGGCACGAAATCTTCGACTCCGACTTTGGCCAAGGCCTCCATGCGTGGCACCGAGAGCTCCCGATAGGTAGCCACAACGAGCAGGTCGCTTTTCATGCGCAACAGCCGCTCCACCAGTTCTTTGGGCGGCATGCCGGTGAGTTCGAGGGAAATCACCGCCAGCTCAGGGTGGGCGCGCTCTACGAGTTCAACAACCTCGCTTGCCGAACTCGCCACCAAGCGCGTTTCGGCCAGTCGCTCACATTGGTTGGCGACCAGCTCTGCAGCGCTCGGTTTGGGGTCGGCGACGACCACGCATTTGAGCTTCATAGCGTCAGGTATAGTGCGTGGGGCCTGAATGTACAAGCCGGCGTTTTGTTCGCAGACCCCCGAGTCGAGTCTGGAGGTCGCGCGTCGTGAGGACGCCACAGCTCCCTGCCTAACCATGTCTAGGGTGGACAGGTTGTCCTTTTGGCAGCAGATCGCTTGGCTGGGTGTGACAACTTGTCACTTTATGAATTGCTTGGCTTAAGGAATAATCTAGTAACATCAAATAGTTACATCGTTAACTTGAGACGTTCTGCTGGTGCGGATCTTGCTGGAGCGGCAACCATGGTCAGTGCGCGCATAGCCTCGTTTTTGAAAGAGCACGGGTGGTTTTTGAACCTGTTGTTCATCGCGCTGGGTGCCTACTTTTCGGCGGGGGCGACCAACGCGGTGGTGGCGCGGGCGATTCGCGTACCGCCGAGCCTCGATGACATGCCGCGGGCAGCCAACAAGCCGGCGGCAAGTCAGCATGCACGCTCCACCACTTATGCGGCGATGGCCGAGCGCAACCTCCTAGGAATCAAGCGCGAAGTCATCAACCCGGTGACACAAGTCGAAGCAGGTCCGCAGACCTTGGCGAATTGTAAGGACTTTCGGGAAGAACAGCTGAAGCCATGCTCGATTGCGGCGACCATCCGCGGGACGCTGGTGGCCGACGACTACCCGGAATGGTCGATGGCGGTGGTGGTGGACAACAGCACGCATGAAACCAACGTGTTGAACATCAACGAGGGCTCCAACAAGCTGGCCGAGGACGCCTCGATTTGTCAAATCCGCAGCCGGGCGGTGGTGGTGCAGCGTCGGGATCATCTGGAGTTGTGTCCGGTGGAGGGCGAAGGTACTTCGCCGAGTGCGACCGTGGCGAGCGTGATGCCGCCTCCCCCTGAAGGTGGGCCGGTGGACGACGGCGGTGGTGGCGGGCCCGGGGTGACCAAGGTTTCAGAAACCCAGTTCACCGTGGAGCGCAAGGAGGTGGACAACGCGTTGTCCAACCTGTCGCAAATCGCCCAAGACGCGCGCATCGTGCCGAGCTTTCAGGGCGGCAAACCCAATGGTTTCAAGATGTTCTCGATCAAACCAGGGAGCATCTATTCCAAGATCGGCCTGAAGAACGGCGACGTGATCCAAAAAATAAACGGCTACGAGATGAACAGCCCTGACAAGGCGTTGGAGCTGTACCAGAAACTCAAAGACACCTCCTCGGTGTCGTTGGAAATCAAGCGACGCGGCCAAACGATGAACATGGGTTACACGATTCAGTAGGAGTTTGCGTGGACGTGAAGAGCCTTGCCTTGCGACTCCTGTTGACGGTGCCGGCCTTGGGCAGCATCCCAGGGGCGCGTGCGCCGCACGGGGAGCGGCAGCCGCTGTTTGCGGTGGGGCAAGCGAGCGCACTCACCGAGCAGTATGGTCTTGGCGTCGTAGCACTTCCGGAACCGCCGGCATTTTTGCCGACACCGGTGGCGGCGGCTCCGAGCTGTCCGATTGAAGTGCGCGGTTTTATTTCGGGGGGTGAGCCCGAAGAGACGTTTGTGGTGGTGGCGGTGGGGGACAACAGCTCGTTGCTCAAAGTGGGGCAAGGGATTCGAACGCGCGATGGCTGGGTGGCGATTAGCGGCATCTTCAGTGAACGCGTGGTGGTGCGTAGGGGCGATACGGCCTTTGACTGTTACCTCGGCGGTGGTGCGTTAGCCGTCGAGTCGAGATGAGGTTTTGGCATGTTGATGCTTAGTTCGCTGGTGTGTGCCGTTCTTACTGCCTCAGGTGCAGCGGTGTCGGGCGCGGCGCCAGCTCGCGTGGGCGTATGGGTTGCGCAACAAGAGGTTCGGCAGCCGGGCGCCGGTCCCAGGCGATTCATGGCTCGTGACGCGGTGAAAAGCGCGATGCGTAAGCATCCGACGGCCAAGAAACCCGGCGAAGAACCTGAGGAGGCGCAAGCCGAAGGTGACAGCGCCGCCACCGAACGAGCTCCAACTCCAACGCCGCCTCCGCCAACCCCAGTGCCGCCTTCCCCCTCACCGGTGGTGGTTAGCTCGGCGCCGAGTACGGCTGCGACGGGCAACGCGGAGAAGGGTGAAGGCTCTGAGATTGATTTTGCGCAGCGCGCCAAGAAGGGCAAGTTCAGCTTTGAATTCTCCAAGGCCGAAATTCAAGACGTCGTTAAGGCGATCTCCAACCTGACGCAGCGCAACTTCATCATTCCGGAAAAAAT
>JAKLEG010000463.1 GCA_022703175.1 Myxococcota bacterium
CGTGAAGACCTTGATGCCCAGCCTCGCCGCCGAGCCGCCAGCGTTGGACGGCTATCCGCTGACGCGCGTTCAGGCCGACACCCTCTCGGGGATGCTGGGCCATCTGCGTGATGTGGGGGCGCTGGGTCAACTCAAGCGCTGCTTGAATCTGACGGCGTTGGCCTACCAGGGCAAGCTCAGCTACGCGACCGGCGCTAGCAACCCGATGGCACCCATTGGCGAGGGGGCCTTTGATTGTCTGGCCCGCGCGCTCACCGGTTACGTGCGCGGGGCTGCCTCAAGCCCCGACGGCAAGCTCGGCTTCGACGACCTGGTGCAACAACTGCAAAGCGACCTCTGGCCCTTTAGTCAGGCTGTTGCCGAGCGGCTGAACAGCCTGAAGAGCACCACGCCCAGCTGGGGTGGGGTGGTGGTAACGCCCGACGCCGCCATTTACCTGCGCACGACGCTCGAACAACATCTGCGCTCGTCGATGACCCTCGACAACCTCGATCGCGCGGTGACACTGATTGCTACGGCGCGCGGGGGCCAACTGGATGCGACTGGCGCGGCCACGCTGCAACAGGTGGTGAGCGACTACCTGGCGTTCTATCCTGGCCGGCGCCTGCTCGATTTCAACAAGCTGGAGCGTTTGGCCAAGTGCAAGGTTGAGGGTAAGCCCTATCCCTGTTTTACGGTGAATGGCCAGGCCGTGGGGTTGGCCGAGTTCTACGCCACCACCGCCGACGCGGTGCGTACAAGCTTTGCCCAGGGGCCGCGAACGCTGCCTTGGTACGCCGACCGCTGGGGCTTCCGGGCGCGCGGCGCGATTGAACTCTTGGATGTCATCGCCGAGCAGGCGGCCCGGCATGAGGGCCCGGTGGCTTTGCTGCAAGATCGCAATCCGGGGTGCAGCGTGGAGGTGCAAGTCACGGGGCGTGACGGTGATCACGAACAGTTCATCTACGTGGTGAAAAAGCAGGGTGCGGTGGTCGACTACTTCACCCAAGGCTCCGAGGGTACGGTGGCCGCGTATCGCAAGGTGACCACACCCATTTTGATGACGGCGAGCATTTCGCCCGAGGGCGGCCTGTCTGTCACGGTGCCGAAGCCGCTTGTGACCACGCGCTATCCGCTACAACAGACTTACAGCATCGGCGACTCCATCGACTATCCCTATTACGATCAAGCGGCAGCCGAGAGCCAAACCGAAGGCTCAGCCTTCTCTACCCGCTACAAGATTTTGGAAGCCAAGATCACGGGCTTCACCGCCGACGGCAATTATACGGTGGCCTACACGCTCCCCGACGGCCAGGCCCGCACCGGGAGCTTGACGCTGAACGAAATCCGCAAGGCCAACAATCCGCACGTCTTTCCGGTGGGTGGCGCCAGCTACATCGATGTTTCAATTGACGTCGATACCGACGCCTCGCTGAAGGCCTTCTTGGACGGTGCGCAACCGATCATCGACAAGTATTTGCCCACCGATGGCTCCATCTTGTCGCTGTCGCCCGCCGATCTCGAAGAGCGGCAGCTTGCGTGTCGTGAGGCCTTGCGCCTGTATTGCGGCGAGCGGATGACCTACCCGGCCGAGCCGGAAGCGCATCCCGATGAGGCGGCCAAGCAGTTTTGGGCGTTGATGGAGACGTTGAAGTGGGGCGGCACGGTGCCGTTTGGTGAGCTCTTGGACCTCGGCCGAGGTGTTTGCCGGCACCAGGACATCGCGGGCCACCTGCTTTGTCAGATCGCGGGCATCGACTCTCGCTTGGCCGAAGGCGCGGCCAACACCGATGCCAACATGTTCCGCGGTTTGCACATCTGGCAAGAGCTCACGCTCGCCACCGGCCGGCGTTACCTCTCTGACCAAACCTGGTACGACACCGGCATTCCGCTCTGGAATGGCGCCTACAACATCGATGCGCGCCGCACCGAGATGTACAACCGCACCGCAGCCTACGACCCGTACATCGTGAATCCGTCGTAGTTGGCGCCGGGTTTCTGCGAGACCTGCGTAGATCTGGTCTTCGCAAAAAGTCATGACGCATTGGTACGTCTTGCTTGTCCTGAACCCAAGAACTGCGCTATAGCCGGCATCAATCTTTTCGCCACGTTGGCGAGAGTTGTTGTAGGCAGATAGACGATGAGCAACGTACAGCTGCGAACCTACGTATTCCTCGACTCCTTGCAGCCTCAGCTCACCGGGCACTTGTGCTCGACGTGCCGTGGCTTTTGGCCGGTGCCTTCCGAAGCGGCGCTCTATATCGAAGTCGCTCCAGGCATGGGTGTGCATCGTTTGCTCGACCGCGCGCTCAAGGCCACGGCCGTGCATCCGGCCACCATCGTGGTCGAGCGCGCCTACGGCATGATGATGCTGCACTCGCATGATAAGGGCGACGTGCAACAGGCGGGGCAGGCCATTCTCGATGAGCTGGGCATCAAAGAAGAAGATCGCCTGAAGCCGAAGCTGGTCACCAACCAGATCATCCGCTCCATCGAGCCCGACCACGCGCAGTGCGTCAACAAGATCCGCTACGGTTCGATGATCAACCCGGGCGAGTCGCTGCTGATCATGGAATCGGTGCCGGCCGCCTATATCTCGTTTGCCGCCAATGAGGCCGAAAAGGCCGCGAACGTCCTCTTGCTCGAATGTCAGAGCTTTGGCGCCTACGGGCGCTTGTACATGGCGGGCACCGAAGCCGAAATCGACTCCGCCGCGGCCGCTGCCAATGCAGCGCTTACGAGCATCACTGGTAAAGAAGGCGCTTCCTCGTCGTAGTCGGCGTGCGAAGAGCAACGTGTACGTAATCGGGTCGCATGAACCCGTTGTGAGGCAACAATGGCAGAAGCGTTGGGTATGATTGAAACCAAGGGTTTCGTGGCCATGGTCGAGGCATCGGACGCCATGGTGAAGGCGGCGCGCGTGGAGCTCGTCGGCTTCGAGCGCATCGGCGGCGGCTTTGTCACGGCCGTGGTGCGTGGCGATGTGGCGGCGGTGAAGGCCGCGACCGAAGCCGGGGCTCGCGCTGCTGAGCGCGTCGGCGAAGTGGTCAGCGTGCACGTCATTCCGCGTCCGCACGTCAACATCGACGAAGTATTGCCGCTCGGTCGGCAAGGCGCGACGGAGAAGTAGGCCTTGCTTCTCGCTCGCGTCATCGGCACGGTCGTCGCGACGCGCAAGGAAGCCGAGCTCGAAGGGCTTAAGTTCCTCCTGCTGCAAGGCACGGAGTCGGACGGCGCCCCCAAAGGCGGCTTCGTTGTGGCGGTCGACGCCGTCGGCGCCGGGGTGGGTGACTTGGTCATGTTTGCTACGGGCAGCTCCGCCAGGCAGACCGTGGTCACCAAAGATCGCCCGGTGGACGCGACGGTGATGGCTATCGTTGATCTGGTCGAGGAGCGCGGTCAGCTGCGCTACGAGAAACAGAACGAGTAGCGTCCGGAGTGTAGCGTGCCGTACCTGTCTGAAGACAAGATCGCGTCGATCGTAGAACGCGTGGTGGGTCGCCTCAACGCCGGTGACACCCGTGGTTCCTCCCATGCCGTGCCATCGGCTCAAAAGCCGCGCGCGTCTGAAGTGGCGACGCCCAGGTGGAATCCACCGCCGGCCTTGCGTGGCAGCATGGTGGGGCGCGGGGTCTTCACCGACCTCGATGTGGCCATCGATTCAGCGCGTGAGGCCTTTGTGCGTTTTTGCGAGCTGGGCCTCGAACGGCGTTACGCCATCGTGGCCGAGATTCGTCGCGAGGCGCACAAGCACGTAGAGATCCTCGCCAAGATGGCGGTGGAGGAGACGGGGCTTGGCCGTGTGGATCAGAAGATTATCAAGAACCGTTTGGTGATCGACAAAACGCCCGGCCCCGAGGTGCTCACCTCGTTTGCGCAAACGGGCGACAACGGCCTGACGCTAGAGGAGTACGCCCCCTACGGTGTCATTGGCGCCATCACGCCTACCACCAATCCCTCCGAAACCATCCTGTGCAACGGCATCGGCATGGTGGCAGCCAGCAACGCGGTGGTGTTCAACGCGCATCCCAGCGCCAAGAAGACCTCGGCCTACACTGTGCAGTTCATGAATGAGGCGATCGTGCGGGCCGGTGGTCCGGAGAACCTCATTGCCTGCGTGGCCGAGCCCACCATCGAGACGGCGCAGAAGCTGATGCGTCACCCAGGCACGCGCATCATCGTGGTCACCGGCGGCCCCGGGGTCGTCAAAGAAGCGATGATGTCCGGCAAGAAGGTCATCGCTGGCGGGCCGGGCAATCCGCCGGTGGTAGTCGACGAAACGGCCGATCTGGAGCAGGCCGCCGAGGGCATCGTGCGCGGCGTGTCGCTCGACAACAACATCGTCTGCTGTGCCGAGAAAGAGATCATCGCGGTGTCGGCCATCGCCGATCCGCTGAAGAAGCTCCTCGTCAAGCACGGCGCCTACGCGCTGTCGCCCGAGGAATGCGCCAAGGTCGAAAAGGTTATTCTCGACGGCGACCATCCGCGCAAGCAGTGGGTGGGCAAGGATGCGTTGCTGATTTTGCGCGAGGCGGGCATTCAAGCACCGGCCAACACGCTCATCGCGTTTGCCGAGGTGCCCGAGAAGCATCCGTTCGTGCAGATCGAAATGCTGTTACCCGTGACGGGCCTGGTGCGCGTGGGGGATGTGCGCGAAGCCATCCAAACTGCGGTGCGCTGCGAGCATGGCTGTTGCCACACCGCGGTGATGTACTCGAAGAACATCGAGAACCTGCACAACATGGCGTGTGCGGTGAACACCACGATCTTCGTTAAGAACGCTCCAAGCTTTGCGGGGCTGGGCTTAGGTGGCGAGGGTTGCACGTCGTTCACCATCGCGAGCCCCACCGGCGAAGGCATGACCAACGCCCGGCACTTCTCCCGGGTGCGCCGCTGCACGCTCAAAGACTACTTCCGGATTGTTTAGTTAATTCAGTAATCTAGCGAACTCATCAGGCGGTGTCGCTCGCAATCGGCCAAACGCGCCCGCGTGCGTTGTAGCCACGGCACCCTCGGTGCGAAACTCAACCTTTGGCGAACGGATCCAGCTCCACAGGCC
>JAKLEG010000464.1 GCA_022703175.1 Myxococcota bacterium
CACGCAAGCAGCTCTGGCTGGCCTGCCAACTCTTGCTCGCTAAAACCTACCTGGCGCATCGCATCCCACACGCAGTCCAAGCCGGCCTTCGTAAGCGTTACCTTCTGGGTCGAAATCATCAGGAACCCCCCAAGCAGATGGGCCTGTAGGCCCGATCGCGCGGTTCATAACCTACGGGGTTGGGATGGACAACGGCGATCGTCCTGAAGCGAACGACAATAACGTGACTCATAACGCGGCAAGATAGGAGAGATTTGGGCGCAGCACAGCCCGAGATAGGTACGCGACCTGCTACCAGATATGACGTTTATAGTCGGAGCTGAAGGCATCGACGTTCACTTGGCCATTGCCGCGCTGCATCGACACGTTGAGGGCGTTTTCGTAGGCCTGACCTTGCACGCGGCGATTGAACGCCGCATCAGACTCGCCTTGGTAGCGATAGTGCACGGTTTCGCTCAAGAAGCTACCAGCGCGGTTGGTGTACTTGACGTGCACATAGGCATCGGGCCCAGTTGCATAATCCCGCTCACGATTGACGCTGAAACCCATGGTAGACTCCTTGATGACCTACAGTTTTTGAGTTTGATACGTTCGTTATCGAAAAAGAGGGCCAGGAGTTGCGTCAATTGGTGCGGTGCAAACTGGGTCCGAATCCCGAGTTGACGATCCCGATTCAGGTTCGTACAACATGCGGCCATGCCTGACCGTCTTGCCTGCCTACACCTCGCGTTGGTCCTGGTGGGAATTGCTTCGTCCTGCGCCAAGCCTTCGACCCCGGCCAAGTCTCAACGCTGGCTTCCTAGAGTCCAGGTCCAACCCGCAGTAATCCGACGCACTGCCATCCCGCCTGCGTTGAACCAAGCATGGTGCCTGCCCAACGACCTGACTCAGGTCCCGTCCCCCTCTCTGAACCTGCGAATCGGTGACACGCGCCGCCTAGCTACGGTGGTGAGCCTGCCGATCACCCTGCCGTTGTCGCAGGTGGCGTCAGGAACAGTCGTGCACGTGGCCATCGCAAATCCCATTGCATTGGCACACCCCGCACCCACCTGCGAGATCCTCGCGACGGTCACAGGCCGAAGCGGCAGCCACATCCTCGCAAGCTGGACACCTGGCCAGCTCCCGGATCCGGGTCGATGGCAAGAGCTCGAATTCGAAAGCCGGCCAGAAGCCCCGACGCTCTCGTTAACGCTGACACCTACGTCTGCCTGTGAAACAACGCCGCTGTTAACCGCCATCGGAGAGTTCCGACCGCGGATGTCGGTCGTCGAAGCTGCCCCTCCCAACGTCATTTTGATCGCAGTAGAAGCGCTGCGTCGAGACACCTTGGATTGTGCTGACCAGAGCCAACTCCTGCTTCCGCTGGTGCACGCCCGCCTGTGTGAACATGGCAGCTACTTCGAAGATGCAATCGCCACGGCCCCCAAAACTGCGCCCTCGCTCGCCTCGATGCTAACGGGCCTGCTCCCCGACCAACTCACCCTTCAGCCGCGCAGTAACGCCGGCTTCGAGCTGCGCCCCGAAATCCATACCGCTCCAGAACTGCTGCGTTTGTCGGGTTATGAGACCTTGGCTTACGTCGCCCCGCCTGAAGCCGGGCGCAGCCTGTCCCGCGGCTTCGATCGATTCCAAGAGTTCTTCGGCGCCTCTGGCGATACAACCGCCGAAACCGGACGAACATCCCACCTGGTGGATAGTGCGCTCGATGCTTTGGGGACCGGCCGACCGGCGCCCTACTTCATGTTGCTCGTCGCAAATGGCCTCGCCCCAGCGGAGCTTCGTACGAGCAGCTTGAAGCATGCTCCTCCGGAATGCACCGATGTAGGGCTGATGCCTCGCACCTTCGACGCGGCCAAACCCAACTCGCAGCAACGTGAGGATGAACGCCTACGCGCCTGCCGCCACGCACACTATCGTGATGGCCTGAAGCAGCTCGACCGTGAATTGGATCGTTTGTTGGGTGCCGTCGCGCGCACACCCCAAGGAGACAACACTGTCGTGTTCTTGGTCGCCACCGCAGGCGATCCACGATGGGATGAGTGGATGCGCCAGCGACCACTCCCCCCCGGTGAATCCCCGGGGACCTCTCGTATTGGGGCCCTACTCCATCAAGAGTTTGTGCGTATCCCGTGGCTGATACTGCCTCCTGAGCCACGTCCGATATCTGGCACCAGGATCGCGGCGCTTGCCTCAGGCGCCGATCTGTTCGTATCGCTATTGGGTTTCGCCCGAGTGCCACCGCCGACATCGCAGACCGGCGTGGATTGGTCGGCGCCCTCCACGGGCACCGCGCCAAGGGGCCACGATCAAGTGGTGAGCACGTCCATCGCAAATCAAGGTTTCAATCTGGCGCTCACCACGAGTCTCATGCGCGCCATCAAAGCTGAGACGACCGAGCTGCAGGTATTCGACCGCCGCGTCGATCCCCTCGAACTCACCCCCCTCCCCGCGAATGCGCTCCTCTACCGCGACGCGCAGCGCCTCGTCGCCCGAGCCATGCGCGGCGCCATCAATTACTCAGCTCCGTCGGCTGCCGACCTCGAGGCTCTGAAGCTATTGGGTTACGTTCGCTAGCTTAGTGAACATGCACTTGGGCGCCATCGCCGTGATGATGTTCGCGTTGATGCACCGCAACATGCAAAAGCGATCCCGCGACCAGCGCCTCGAACATCGCAAGCTGTTGTTCATCGAGGCCGCCGATCACCGACGGACCCGCTAAATAGCCACCCACCGTGGAGAGCCCAAAGAGTGTTAGTGCGCCAAATGCAATACCGACACCATACCGGGGGCGCAACAACCACCATAAGATGAGCCCCAACGAGACGCGATGCACGACAATCGCCAACGGCAAGGCCTCCGCCGCATGAGAATGCGACAACGCCGGTACAGCCAACGCCACACCATCAATGAACTCGTGCACGCACAGTCCGACCACCACCAACAGCCGCACGGCCAGATGTGCCGGACCTGCCAAGTTCCGCATCCAACGTTCGAGGACTGTGGGCCCCAACAAACCAATGCCCAGAGGAACAAGCGCAATGAGTCCCATTTCACGGAAAATTTCTGGAAGGATCTGGACCAGCGTCAGGCCACCTACGGCGATGATGGTGAGGACCTCGAGCCCCGTTCGTAGCCGCGCCACCTTGAGACGGTCTGCGGCGCCGAAAGCCAACGGCCCCATCGCGAGCGCTAAGACGCTCAAGACCAACATCAGCATCGCCAGGCGACCACCTTAACGACCCGCCATGGGTCAGGGCGCGCAATCTGGCACAAGCCTCCGGCGCGCGCTAGAGTGCGCCGCCATGAGTAACCGAGCTCCTATCGGCGTGTTTGACTCCGGCGTCGGCGGCCTGACTGTCGCAGCAGCCATCCGGCGCGCCCTCCCCAACGAAACCCTGGTCTACCTGGGCGACACAGCGCGGGTCCCCTACGGGACCAAATCGGGCGACGTGGTCCGCCGTTATGCGGTCCGATGTGCCGAATTTCTACGGCGGCAAGAAGCCAAAATGTTGGTCATCGCCTGCAACACCGCCAGCGCGCATGCGATCGAAACCCTACGCGCAACCTTCCCAGTGCCGATCGTCGGCGTGATTGAACCCGGTGCCCAACTGGCTGCCCGCACCACCAAGAATGGCCGCATCGGCGTCATTGGTACCGAAGGCACGATCACCAGTCGCTCATATCAACGAGCCTTGATGGCATTGGCCCCCAACGCCCAGGTCTTCGCGGCCCCCTGCCCACTGTTCGTGCCGTTGGCCGAAGAAGGCATGGTCGACCACGCTGCCACACGCCTGATTGCCCAAGAATACCTCGCACCGCTGGTGGCCCACGGCATCGATACGCTGGTGCTCGGTTGCACCCACTATCCGCTGCTCAAACCCACCCTCGCTGGCGTCGTTGGTTCGACCGTGCAGCTGGTGGACTCTGCCAATGCCGTCGCCGAAGCGACACGCCTCGTCTTGCAGGACGCTGGCCTGGCAACCGATGCCCGGCATGGGGATGACCGCTTCTACGCAACCGATGTGGGCCAAAGGGTCTTGCGCGTGGGGCGCGCCTTTATGGGCGAAGGTCTCGACAAGGTCGAGTTGGTCGATCTCTAAAGATACGGGCGCAGCCACCGCGCGGCCTCCGCCTCGGTAATCTCCGCACGCACAGCAAAATCGCCTAGCTGGTCGGCGCCGATTGCACCCACAGCAAAGTAGTGCGCTTGCGGATGATTCAGAACCAAGCCGCACACCGATGCTGCCGGCCACATCGCGAAGTTATCAGTCAAGCGCATCCCGGTGCGTGCCTGCGCCTGTAGCAGCTCGAAGAGTGGCCCTTTGCTCGGATGGTACGGACACGCCGGATAACCAAAGGCCGGCCGAATGCCCCGGTAACGCTCGTTCAGTAACTCAGCGGGGCTCAGCGTCTCGCTCTGTCCAAAGCCACAGACGCGACGCATGCGGGCATGCACCAACTCAGCAAACGCCTCAGCCAAACGATCGGCCAATGCCTTGGCCATGATGGCGTGATAATCGTCGTGAGCGGCTTCGTATTGCGCGACGCGTGTCTCCAAACCAAGGCCCGAGGTCACCGCAAACGCCCCGATGTAGTCGCAAAGCCCGCTCTCCAGTGGCGCCACATAGTCCGCCAGGCAGGTGCAATGGGGCGGCTCACCCTGGGCTCGCTGCATCCGCAACATGGGAAAACGGGCCGTCACCGTGGTGCGCTGGGGATCCTGAAACACCAGCAGATCGTCGCCCGCACTTGCAGCCGCAAAGAAACCATAGACGCCACGCGGAGTTACAGGGGGGGCTGCAAGCCATTCCTTGAGCATCGTCTGTGCAGCCTCAAACACATCACGCGCAGCAGCGCCGACGTCGTCACGCTCCAAGATCGCCGGGTAACGACCGCGTAGCTCCCAGACATGAAAGAACGGCGTCCAGTCAATGTAGGCAACCAAATCTGCGATACCGACATCGTCGATGGCCGTTACGCCGAGCGCCTCAGGCACCGCCACCGACATAACACCATGGTGCACATCTGGACGGCG